>CAYGYP010000260.1:0-3670 GCA_964354115.1 uncultured Candidatus Bathyarchaeia archaeon
GACCATTGATCTCGATAGTTAAAACGGCTGCAACTCTTGCGATGAACGAAGGCTGCAAAATCGTTGAAGACAGACACGTTAGAGAAGCCATTGAACAGCACTGCAAAACCATTCAGAGGCAAATTCTAGAGCATGACATGAACGAAAGGGGCAAGCTATTGGAAATAAAAGCTAAGGGAGTTACATTGGGACAGATAAACGGTTTAGCCGTAGTAAGAGATCCATTCAGCGGAGAAATGACCGGCAGCGTCCTGAACGTGAGGGCTCACATGGTCAGAAAGGACGAGCTTCCAAGAACCTATCCGATCAAAGGCTACTATAAAGTCACTGGAGTGGCCAAAGGTCAAAGCTTCATTTCGGACAGTATTGCCAAGGTTAGGAGTGTGATACTGCAGAAATACGGGGTCGACATAGCTCAGGATTACTTGACGCACCTCGACTTTGCCCAGTCGTACGGAGTAGATGGGCCATCCGCAGGCGTTACAATGGCGATCCTACTTTGCTCCCTTATCGAAGGCAAGCCTGTAAGGCAAGATGTGGCTGTCACTGGCGAGATAAATCTGGGCATCGGAAATTCTATTCAGATAACCGCTGTTGGCGGCGTTTATGAGAAGATCAAGGCTGCAGAGGCTTGGGGCTTCAAGAAGGTCGTTATTCCACAGAAGAACTATGAACACTCAATTGACGTCAAGGACTATAAGATCGAGGTTGTTCCCGCAGCAACGTTAGAGGACTATCTAAAGGTGTGTCTTGTCGAGAAGCCAACGTTGGAGATTCCGATGCAAGTTTATAAGCACAGAAAACCCTAGAAATCCTAAGCTGAAGGGACATTTGTTCATTTCTGAATTCCCTTTGGCTTAGAGGCATCATGATTCAATGAGGGAAGTTGACAAGGCCGAGATTCGTAAATGGCGCAAGAGGGGCTTCTATAGTGAGAATGTCCTTGTGAAACTGTTGCAGAAGAACGGTTTCAATGCGGTTCGTGTTCCTGTTAGCAATCCAAGCCTGAACCCGTTGCCTGACATCATAGGCAGAAAAAAAGCAGATGTGTATGCTTTTGAGGTTAAGAATGCTAACTATTATGCCTATTTTCCGAAGCAGCAAGTTGAAAAGCTTTTCAGGTTTCTTGATGAGCTTGTTCCAGTGAACGACGGGTGCAAGCATGCTGTCTTGGCGGCACATTTGGGCAAGAGGTGGGTATTTAAGGAGATCCCTTGGAAAGACTGGCGGAGACAAAGGCTTCCCGAAAAGGCGAGGATCCTGAAAAGGGACAGAGGAAACTTCGAATTGAGGAGCTGAAATTGACAGAGAAAAGCCATGAGGAAGTTATCTTGGGGTCGCTTCTGTGCAAGGTCTATCTTGCAGGCGACGTTGAGGTTGAGGTTTTAAGGGGCACAAATCTGATCGTTGAAAAAGGCGAGTTCACGGTTGTAAGCGGTGCTTCTGGGTCAGGAAAAACAACACTTCTCAACATCATCGGGGGCATTGACAAGCCCACAAGTGGAAAAGTTGTTGTGTTTGGCGAGGATTTGAGTGTGGAGGACGAGGATTTTCTGGCGGCTTTCCGTTGCAACAACATCGGGTTCGTGTTTCAATCCTACAATCTTGTTTCGACTCTAACCGTGGCTGAGAATGTAGGATTTCCGATGGAGTGGATTAGGAGACCAGTAGACCACATCGAGAAACGTGTTCAAGAGCTAATAGCCATGGTGGGGTTGAGCTCCAGATCTGAGCATTTTCCATTTCAGTTAAGTGGAGGCGAACAGCAACGAGTAGCATTTGCTCGAGCACTTGCAAACAATCCTCCTTTGCTTCTTGTTGATGAACCAACTGGAAACCTAGATAGGAAGACGAGTTCCAAGATCATTGATATGCTCCAAATGTTGAAGGATGATGGAAAGACCATTGTGGTTGCAACTCACGACGAAGGAATATTAAAACTGGCAGATCAGAAGTTGTGCTTGGAAGAAGGAAAGCTGGTAAATCTGGATGACTGAGGCATTCTTTTCAATAAATGATCTGCTGCGTAGAAAATTGCAGACAAGCCTGGTCATAATTGGAGTGGCGCTTTGTGCAGGGTCGACGCTTTTTCTTCTTCTGTTAAGCGACAAGATAGGATTCGGGATACTCTCCGTCGCTGAAAGCAGGTTGACGACGGGCTTCACTGCAATCTTCTCGCGATTCATCATCTTTGTTGGGTTTCTTGTCTTTCTTGTTGGAGCAGTGATTATTTCCTTCTTGGTTCATGCCATGATGGCCCAACGCACAAGAGATATTGGCTTGATGAAGGCGGCAGGATGCCCTAATGACTTGGTCTTTGGTTATTTCATGAATGAGCTTATCATAGTCACAATCGTCGGCTGCCTTCTCGGTGTTGCCATTGGAGTAACAGCAGACTACTTAACAAGCAGTGTGTTCAACATCATCGGTTTTCAGGTTGCCTCCTGGCGAGTCAATCCTTGGATAGCCCTGATCACGTTCGCTGCTTTCGTGGGCCTCTCCTTGACCGTTGGCATGAAACCAGTTCTAGCTGCGACCAGAGTCAGGCCCGTAACGGCTCTTTCTCCGAGCTTCTCCTTTGGGTTAAGCCGAGAATCTGATTTCAAAGGCGTCTCAAAAGGAGGACTCACTGTCAAAATGGCCGTCCGCAACCTGTTCCGTCGCAAATCCACAAATTCCCGGATTATTCTATGTTTGACGGTAGTCTTCATACTGGTTACGGTCTCTGTCGCAGGCGGAATAATCGCTAACGCGACTACTAGAAGCTGGGTTGAAAGAGCTGTCGGCGAAAACGTAATCTTAATCGCCCATCACGAAGTGACTGATCAGTACGAGTTGCTACTGTCGAAATTCTACACGGAAGGCATCGGCACGCAGTTCAACTACAGTGACGAAAGATACTTAATACCGGAAAATATGTCCAGCCAGTTAAGATTAATACCTGGGCTAACAATCGATCCGCGCCTGATATTAGAGACACAGGTGAAGGAGGATAAAGGCATCGTTCTTGGTCAAAACACTGGAGAAACAACATATGTAGGAGACAATCGAAGAGGCATGTCGCTCATTGCTGGTGTCGAACCAGACAAGGTGCTTGGTCAGTGGTTCGTAGATGGCGATTTCCTGAATGGGAACAGCACCTCAGACGTCGTGTTAGGCGACACTCTTGGCCTGAAGCTGTTTTCTCAACCTTTGGCTCAAAACGCAACATTGTTTGAGAGGGAATTCCGAATAGTCGGGGTCTGTTTGGATCCTATCAACAATGGAAACGTTACCTACGTCCCGTTAAGAGTTCTTCAGAGCGCTGCAGGTATATCGCGTCTTAATATCGTTATGGTTAGAATTGATGCAACGACTAACCGAAAAGAAGTTCTGAATCAGATAAACATAACTGTCAGAACCATGGATTCTGAGTTTGAGGTATCTGAACTCGACGAGATACTGAATAAACAAATAAGTTTTCTCGGCTACATCTGGTCTACCATAATGCTTTTGCCCATGCTATCCTTGTCTGCGGCAGCTCTTTGCTTGATAGGCTACGTTGTGCTAACGATTAGCGAGCAGCGTCAAGAGTTTGGAATTCTGAGGGCAGTGGGAGCGAAGCCTAGGACAGTCGTGGGGATTGTCATGACGCAAAATCTGCTTGTCTTGCTTTCAAGTTGGGCTGCTG
>CAYGYP010000261.1:0-3666 GCA_964354115.1 uncultured Candidatus Bathyarchaeia archaeon
CACCTCTGGGCGATTTATAGCACAAAAAGCCGCTGCTTTCCCATCCAACCATCGTGAGAGAGTTTAACTTCTGGCTCAATAATATGTCAAGGACGTCTGAGGAGCGAGGGGAAAGGGAATGATAATCACAAAAACTATAATGCGACTACGGAGTGGTGAACGATGAAATGCCCCATTCGGCTAATCCCCCGAGACGATGATCGGCTCCGGGACGAAGGGGACCTCTTTATAGATTCCGTCGGCTTTCGCTTCGAGAGCGGCGATTTTGGCCGAGACCGCTTCGACGATGTCTGTGACGACCTCCAGCCCCTGCTCGCGAGAGGCTTTTGCCGGCTCGCCCATTACGCCGACCCGGATATCCGGCCGCTGGCTGATCCGCGGGACGACGAATTCGTCGTCCACGATCTTTTCCGCCCGCTGGTAGTTGTCCGGGTGCTCCCGCTGGAGCTGGAGAAGCTCGGGTGTGTCGAGCTCAAGCTCGTCCAGGCGCACGAGCTCGGGAGCCAGGGCGAGCATCAGGGAGGTCTCGAGCCAGCCGGCGTGCCAGTCCTTTTCCTGGAACGCCCTCTTCCAGCCGCTTTCTTTCCGCCCGAAGCGCCAGATCGGCAGGAGCGCGATCATCGTCCTCTCGAACGCCGGGTTGTTGCGGAGGAGGACCTTAAGGGCGTCCTGCAGCGCCCGCAGGTTCTCGCTGCCTCCGTGGCCGAGAAAGAGATAGAGGTTGCGGAAGCCCTGCGTGGCCAGGGCGAGCAGTGTATCGCTGATGACCAGGGACATGACGGCAGGGGAGATGTTGATCGTGCCCGGAAGACCGCCGCCGGAGAAAGTGGTTAATACGGCCGGCGCCACTAGCATACCCGCCCGCGTCCCGATCTGCCAGGCGATGCGCTCGGCGATGATGGCATCGGTTCGGAGAGGCAGGTGGTAGCCGTGCTGTTCGATCCCCCCGACGGGGATAATGATCGATTTTTTTCGCGCCAGGTATTCGCGGACCATCTTCACAGTCATATGTTCCATTACAGGGAACGGCGTCTTGGCGTCTTTAACCAACATGGGCCTCCTGCATGACTCGGAGGAAGTTGCCTCCCCAGAACTTCAGGATGGTTTCCTCGGAGAAGCCGCGGGCGAGCATGGCCTGGGTAAGTTGCGGCATGTCGGCGTATGATGGGATGATCGCGACGGTGTCCGGCCCCATGCCGTCGTAGTCCGCCCCGAACCCGACATGGTCATCCCCGACGAGTTCGCAGACATACTCGATGTGATCGACGAAGCGCTGGAGGGTCTGATTTTTTGGATCCTGGTCGATAAAATGAGGATAGGGGGCGATGCCGATGACTCCGCCGTTGGCCGCCAGGGCTTTGAGCTGGTCATCGGTGAGATTTCGCCAGTGCGGGGCCAGGGCGAAAACGGCGCCGTGCGAGAACTCGACCGGCTTTTTCGAGAGTTCGATGGCCTCGTAAAAAGCCGCGTCGTTGGCGTGGGCGAGGTCGACGACAATCCCCAGCCGGTTGAGCTCCGGGACGACGGCCCGGCCGAAAGCGGTGAGCCCCGGCGTTTCTTTCCGCTCCCTCTCGCGATCGGCCGTCGTACCATAGTCGAAAGGGCTCTTAGCCCCCTGCAGCGCATTCTCCCCGCCGCCCTCGCCATGGGTCAGTCCAGCGACTCGAACGCCCAGCTTGTGCATGACATGGAGGACCTGGAGGCTGTTATGGAGGAGGCTGCAGCTTTCCAGCTGGCCGATCAGGCCGACCTTGCCCTCCCCCTTAGCCCGCAGGATGTCCTGGGGAGTCTGAACGAGCAGGAAATCCCCGGGATGCTTATCCAAATTCTCATACATCCCCGCCCAGAGCTCGAGGCCCTGGACAAGGTCGAGGTCGCCGACCATGGAGTTCATGGCGGTCAGGCCGCCGGCCGTCATCCGGCGTAAATCTACCTGGTAGGACGGCCAATCCCGCGCCAGGTCCAGCGATTCTTTCCGCGCCCGGTGCTCGATCAGCGAATCGTTGTGTCCGTCGATAATGATCGCTTTCTTATGAAGATTTCGAGCCTGGGACGATACTTGAAGATCATTTGAACTATGTGAAAACATCGATTTGCCTCCGCCAGCCGTAACAACCCCCGCGGCACCGGCCGCCAAACCCTCCAGAAATACACGCCTGCGCATTGAGGTTATTCTCTAAGGCAAAAATATCCTATTTTCGGGCGGCAGGCAAATTTTTTTTCTGAAGCGCGTCCTCCATCTTGTTGACATACGATCCTCGGTGGGGTATATCATCTTTAGGCGGTGTGAGAAATCAATTCAGTCCCTGATAGCGAGGGAATGTCCCCCGGCCTAAAATAATATTCTTATCCCCGAAAACAGAAGGAATAGCGGAATGAAAATTAATGATCTTTTAGGAGCGATGATGCAGTCCGGAATGACCCCGTCATCTAACGACCGGATGCGGACCTCGTTGGGCGGAGGCGGCGTGCTGGAGAGTCTTGCCGGCATGTTCGGAGGGGCTTCGGGCGGACGCTCCGAAGGCCCGCTTTCCGGCCTGGGAGGCGGCGGCAGCGGCGGCGGGCTGGGCGGACTGCTGGGGAATATTCTGGGCGAGGCCGGACAGGCCGTCGGAGGAAAGCAGAACCTGGCTCTGGGAGGGCTCGGTGCTCTAGCCGGCGCGCTTTTGGGCGGCGGCAGGAGATCGATGGGTGGAGCCATGGGAGGCGGCGTAATGGCCCTGCTCGGAGCGATCGCTTTCCAGGCTCTCAAAGGCAGGGGCGGCGAGAAGCCTCGGCTTCCCCTTGGGCTCCTGGAGCCGCAGACAGAAGGGGAGCAAAGGGAATTGGAGGGGAATGCGGAGCTTGTTCTGAAGGCCATGATCAATGCGGCCAAGGCTGACGGCCAGATCGACGAGGGCGAAATCCGGCGCATTGTCGGGAAACTCCAGGAATCCGGCGTGGACGAAGAGGAGCGGCAATTTGTTCTAACGGAAATGCGGAAACCGATGGAGACCGAGAAGCTGATCGCGGCGGTCCATGGTCAGCCGGAACTCGCGGCAGAGTTGTACGGGGCCTCGCTGCTGGCTATCGAAGTGGATACGCCGGCCGAGAGGCGCTATCTCGATCAGCTGGCCGCCGGGCTGGGCCTCCATCCGGAGGTTACTCAGCGCATTCGAGAGGCCGTCGGTTTACATCCCGCGTGAGAGATATTCGAGGACGGACTAATTTCTAAGTTTAAGGAGAAAGACTATGCCGATCAAGAGGACTACCCACCGCAGCTCCAAGGGCACCAAGCTTTATGCCGTGCGCGACAGCAAGGGGCGATTCAAGGACATCCAGACCTACAAGCGGGCCCATGCCATGGACATCAAACGCGGGAGCAAAACCGAGGCGGCGGCGAAGCTGAAAAAAGCAACAAAAGCTAAAAAGACAAAATAAAACGGGCGGGATATCATTCCCTTCAATCCATCAAGGAGAGATCCATGATTTTGAAGACCGTCCGTTTCGCTTTAATCCTCCTCTTACTCGCCCCGGCCCTCTCGCTACCCGCCGCGCAGCCGCCGACCCTGGAAGGGAAGTGGGGCCTCGTCCCCCAGGCTTCGAGCGAGATCGACCTCTACGGCAGCCTCACCCTGGAGATCGCCCTCAAGCCGGGAGGACTGTCCCTCACCCGGACCTTCGGCG
>CAYGYP010000262.1:0-3662 GCA_964354115.1 uncultured Candidatus Bathyarchaeia archaeon
CCAACGGGAAGCAGGGGCAGCCGGAAAATCCCGCTTCTGTCGGATACCGCGGTCCGCAGCCCCTGGAGTTTTGGGCTGCTGGCGGTAACGGTGACGCCCGGCAGGGCTTCTCCCTTTTCTTCCGTGACCTTGCCAAGGATCTCGCCTGTCTGCTGAGCCGTCAAGGTCCCGAAGAGCAGAATGAGAACAACAAAGGCGGTCGTGGCTCTCAAGAAGCTGTTCATTTGGATGCCCCTTCATTTATCGACGACTTCGTTTTTGGTGATTCTATAATCTCTCCTTATCGCACCGGGCCGAGGAACCTGTCGAACCACTCGAGGTTTGCCTTGATGACATCCTTCTCGAAACCCGCGAGCGAGTGATCGGCGTCAAAGACGAGATGCCGCTTCTTGTCGGCGGGCGCACCCAGCGCGTTGAATAAAGGAGCATGATTCTCGGTGAACCCGTCGGAGCTGCCGTTGATCATCTGGATCGGCACGGTGCACCGTTGGCTGAACCCGAACCACTCGGGAATATAGGTCCCTCCCCCGAGAAGGACGGCCGCCTTGAACCGCGCTTCCACCGCACACAGGAAGGGGCCAGCGTTGGCCCCCGCGCTGAACCCAAGGAAGCCGATGCGATCTTTCTGGATATCGGGCCGGGTCTCCAGGTAGTCGATGGAACGGAAGATGTCCTTGAGATGCGGGATGCAATCGGCCAAAGAGGTATCCCCGATGTTACCCGAGCCGCCGCCTCTCTCGAAGGAGCCGTTCAGGATGGGGTAGAGAACGGCGCGCCCGTCCTTGACCAAGTAGTCCCAGTAGCTGAGGTCGAGCGTGTTCCTGCCGTCCTGACTGCTGTTCACGTAGCCGGCATATGCACCTGGCCAAAAGATCACGACTTGCCAGGGCGGCTTCGCCTTCTTCGGCAAAAAGAGGTACGCTACCACGCGCTCATTGCCGTACGCCGCCGCGAACGAGACTTTTTCCATCCGCCAGGACGGCAGGCTGTCGTCGGCCCATTCGACCCGCGCGTCGAGCGGCCCCTTCGCATAGGAGATGAGACCTTGCCAGGTGTTCCAGGCTTCTTCTGAGAACGGCTTCTCTTTCCCCCTGTAATCCGGCGCCGTCTTGGCGATAGGCTGGTCGAGTTGCGCCTCTTGTGAGTCTGACGCTGCCGGCTTGACGCAACGGAAACCTACCGACGGGTTACGGTCGAACGGGGATCTGGTAACGGGCGGGCTCCAGAACATGTAAGCCGGACCATCGCACGCCCCGCCGAGTATGAACCGCTCCTCGGCCGAGGCGTTACTGCACCACTCGCCGGCGTTGCCGGCGATGTCGTAGAGGCCCCAGTAATTGAAGCCGCCGCGGTAGCTCCCCACCGAGGCCAGGGAGCCGCTGAAGTTCGAACCCGGCACGAAGTCGCTTCCAAAATGGGGGACGGCGGTCACAGCCCAGTGGTACACCGACGGCAGCCTCTTGCCCGCGAATGCCGCGTAGGCGGCCGCCTCGTACCAGCTCACCCCGGTCACCGGGAACTCGTCCTTACCCTTGGGGAAAGCGGCGACTTCCCAAGCAGCAGGACCCGGCCTCCCCGTGGCGTCGCGAAAGAGCGCCATCGCCTCGTCCCAGGCCAGCATCTTTCCATCACGTTCGAACGGTTCCTTCCAGTACTCGCGCTTCTGGTATCCTCCGGCATCGACGAACCGCTTATACTCCCGGTTGGTGACTTCGTGCGTGTCGACGAAAAAGCTGGGGACGTGTCCCATCTGCTCGAAGGCGAAGAACCCAGGGGCCAACCCAATATATATCTTCTTCGCCGGGGTCTCGATCCGGACCATCCCGTCTGGAAGTTCGTCCCGCCGCGCCAGCACGATGGCGGATTCTTCGGGGAGTTTTGATTTGTACTCGGATATGATCATCGCAAATTCGCGCAGTTCGAGTCCTGGATATTGCACCTTGAAAATCGAGTAGCCGAGCGGCGTAGGGATAGGTTTCCCTCTCGCCTCGCCGAGCTCGACCCAGTCCGCCTCCCCGCTATCCCGCGGCCGGGCCAGCAGTTTTGACCCCGCAGGCAGGATGGGCCGAGTGAATTCGCCGGCAAATCGCGGCCGGAGCTTTTCCACTGTCGGGTCTCCGGGCACTACCGCCTCGATCTTCTTCGCGAGCCGGAACGCAGGCCAGTAGTCCCGGGCGTCCGCCAGCCGCATGAGTTCTGGCAGGGCCTGGTTACGAGCCCACGATATCCGCCGCTGACGGCTGATGGCGATGGACGCGACCACGAGCACGGCCAGGACGGAAAGACCACCTGCCAGCCACAGCCAGCGCTTGGCGCGCCCGGAAGGCCAGAGACGGATGAGTGGGGTTGCCAGACGCCGCACACCGCCCATCACCGCCGCTGCCGCTCCGGCGCCAGGCACGGCGGCTTGCTGTCGCGCCGTCGTAGACCCTGCCGAAAACGCCTCCAGGGCCAGACTCAGGTCATGTGCGGAGGAGAACCGGTCCTCGGGACGCTTCTCCAGGCAGCGGTCGATGATCTGTTGGAGCGCCGCGGATACCGCCTGGCGGATCTCTGTGAGCGGCGGCGGATCTTCTTTGAGGATCGCCGACATAATGTCGGCCGAGCTCCCGCCCTTAAACGCCCGGTACCCGGAAAGCATTTCGTAGAGCACCGCCCCGAAGGAGAAGATGTCGGTCCGCTGATCAATCGCCTGGCCCCGCACCTGCTCCGGCGACATATACGGCACGGTCCCGACCACCGCTCCCACTTCCGTCTCCATCAGCATGGTCGAGGCCTGAATCGCTGTCTCTGAATAGAGCTGCGCCGACCGTAGCTTCGCCAACCCGAAGTCGAGGATCTTGACGAAACCGCCCTGGGTGAGGAACAGGTTCTCGGGTTTGAGGTCCCGGTGGACTATCCCCTTCTCGTGCGCCACCGCTAGGCCGCGGGCGATTTGCACCCCATAGTCGATCGCCTGGCGCATCGGTAGCTCCCCGCCGTCAAGCCTCTGCCTCAGCGACTCTCCCTCCAGCAGCTCGGTGACCAGGTAGGGAGCGCCCTCATGGCTGCCCACGTCGTGGACCACCAGGATATTTGGATGGCTCAGTTGGCCGACCGCCTTGGCTTCCTGCTCGAACCGCCTCAGGCGCTCGGGGTCAGAAGCGAACTCAGGCGGCAGCAACTTTATTGCCACGTCGCGGGCGAGCGCAGCGTCGTGGGCGCGATAGACAATCCCCATGCCTCCCCGGCCGATCTCGTCGATGATCTGATATTTCCCGGCGATAAGGGTTCCTTTCGCAAGGGTATGAGCCGGAATCTTCAGAGTTTTTGTCAGGGAATCGGGAAGCTGACCGCCCTGCGTGAGCCGCGTTGCGCAGTTGCTGCAGAACCTCGCAGAATCGGTGTTGTCGGACTGGCATTTCGGGCACTTGACGGCCACTTATCATCCCTCTTATCAGGTGTGGCCTAAGGTTATCAAGGAATGGGAGGATTAGTCAACTAAAAACTGACCTCTTCCCGTGTGGACAGGGTGTGGACAAAATCGCTAAAAATAGCTCAGTTTAAGTGACTCAGGCTGAAAATTAGAAATCAGGGAAAAGCACAAAAATCAGGGGAAACAGATAAGAGGGGGTGGTAGCGGGGGTTGGATTTGAACCAACGACCTCCGGGTTATGAGCCCG
>CAYGYP010000263.1:0-3660 GCA_964354115.1 uncultured Candidatus Bathyarchaeia archaeon
ACATCGGCGACGTCCACCCACACCAGCTACGCGAAATACAAGAATTCTTCGAAACCTACAAACGCCTAGAACCACACAAATGGGTAAAAATCAAAACATGGAAAAACACGAAAGAAGCACAACAAATAGTCACCTACTCAATAGAAAAATACGAAAAAATGGCGTAGAAACCCGATAGGAACAAACCCGCCTAAATCAGCGCGTCAGTATTAGGTTTTCTAAAAGAACAATTGTTCCATGTACGCGGAACGATCGTTCAACACATCTATCCCGCAAAATTCTTGAAAAGCCTCACCGCGATCTCTTCTCCAGCCTCAACAAACTGAACGTTCTCAGCAATTTCAACGAACCCATCAGCCCTCGCAAGCGTAGTAATAGCCCCCGAAAGCCCAGTGGGCACAGGCTCAGCTACCAGTCCGTTCAGCCTATCACGTTTTAACCTAACCATAACGAACGTGCGCCTACCCTTAGCAGAAAACATCCTCACACCCGCAAAAGCCTTCGCCACCAAAGGCTCATCCGCCTCCCTTCCAGCCAATCCTCGAATAACGGGCTCAACAAGCAAACGAAAAACCAACAAAGCCGAAGCAGGATGACCCGGAAGCGCAAAAACCAGTTTGCCCTCGATCACAGCCACAGTCACAGGCTTACCGGGCTTAATCGCTATCCCACAAACAACGACACCGGGCTTCCCAAACGAACCCAAAACCTTAGGCATCAAATCCTTCGGCCCAATAGACACGCCGCCCGAAGTCACAACAACATCCGCACACGCCAAAGCCCTCCTCAATGCACCTTCAATCTCCGAGGCCCTATCAGAAAAGACACCCAGAAAGACCGGCCTACCACCGCACTCTTCAACAGCAGCGCTTAGACTGTAAGCATTCGTATCATAAACCTTCCCGGGCAAAAGCCTCCTGCTAGGCTTCGCGACCTCACCGCCGGTTGAAAAAACTGCCACACGCGGAACAGCGAACACCTTAACCTCAGCCAAGCCAACCGCAGCCAGAACTCCAACCTCACCCGCACCCAAAACCACACCCTCTCTCAGCACAGTCTCACCCCTCCTAATATCTGAACCAGCCTCCATAACATTCTCACCAGCAACCACAGCACTGCGCACAAGAACGCCTTCGCCATCAACCTCAGTTTCCTCAAACATGACAACAGCATCCGCACCCTCAGGAATAGGCGCCCCAGTGACAATCTCAACGGCACGGCCCGACCTGACGACCATCTTCGGCATCCTGCCGGCACTTGCCATACCACAAACTCTCAGCTTAACGGGCCTGTTCTCATCCGCTCCAAACGTATCCTCAGCCTTCACAGCATACCCATCAACTGTCGAACGATCAAAAGATGGAACATCCAAACCAGCGACGACATCCTCGGCAAGAACACGACCGAAAGCCCTCAAAAGCGGAACAACATCAACACCTAAGGACCCAGTGGAAACATGTTGACCGATGATTTGCCTCGCTTCATCAAGAGTCAAAAGCCTTCTAAACACTAATCCTCCTCCACGACATCAAACAAATGCACGAGGACGGCTTCGCCTTTCTCCAAGCCCTCCCGATTCTCAGGAACAACCGTATAACCATTAGACCTCGTCATGGTGGAAATCAAACCCGAACCCCTAGCACTCACAGGCTCCGCAAAAACCTCTCCACCCTTCCGGAAAACACGAACACGAACAAAAGTCCTCCTACCAAGAGCCGTGGCGATCCTCCGCGTCATCCTTGTCTCTAACGTCGGCCTAGCTTCATCGTGACTTAATCCAAGCATCCTGCAAATCAACGGCCTCGCAAAAACCTCAAAAGCAATCATCACCGCAACAGGATTACCTGGAAAAACCATAACAGGCTTCCCGTCCACCACAGCCAAAGCCGTCGGCATACCAGGACGCATAGCAACACCATGAACAAGGACGCCGGGCCCACCAAGCTTGTTGACCGCCTCGGGAACAAGATCCGAACCCCCAACACTTGTCCCGCCAGAAGTTATCACAGCGTCGGCCCTGAGCCCACGTTTGAGGCTCTTCACGATCTCCTCAAGGTCATCTCTCACAATTCCCAAATCTATTGGAACAACGCCCAATTCGCGGCACAAAGCAGAAACAGCATGCTTGTTGGCATCGAAAATCTGGTTCTCCTGCCTCTCACTGCCCGCTTCCGCGATCTCATTTCCTGTTGACAATATGGCAATCTTAGGTTCCTCAAAAACCCTAACCTCATCCATTCCCAGAGCAGCTATCAACCCCAAATGCTGAGGCCTAAGCTGAACTCCAGCCTCCAAAGCAACCTCGCCCTTCCTTATGTCTTCACCCCTCTTCGAGACATTCTCACTAGGCGCTAACGTCGTCCACACGTCAATCTTGCTGTCAACCTGCCCAGTGTTCTCAAGCATCACAACGGCATTTGCACCATTAGGAAGAGGATTCCCAGTCCACAGCCGCTTCGCATGTTTACTGCCTACTATTTGATGTTCAGTCAGCGCCAATATCTTGGGTTTAAACTGCGAAGCACCAAACGTGTCCTCAGCCGTAACTACGTATCCATCCACAGCCGACCTGTCCACTCTGGGAAGATCCTCTTCAGCCACAATTGCTTCTGCCAACACACGGTTTAGTGCCTTGTCCAAGGTAACGGAGACAGCTTTCGGCTTCCTGATTTCCACTGCGTCCGAAAACCTGCGTAAGGCCTCATCAACCGATGTAAGCTTTTGAAATCCCTTCAATCTTGCCAAAACATGTACCCACTAGACAGCACTATGGGACTGGATAAAAAATCTATCGCATCATAGAAGGCTCTGAAGGGTATCCCGCATTCTTATCGCATCAATATCCAACAGCGGACTTTCACTGATTATGACAGGCCTCAACTTAAACTCCGCAATGATCTCCGCAAGCATGTCAAAACTAGGCCCATACCTCTCCTCCTCAAGCGTATGATGCCGCCTTTCACCCTTGTCCGTGAACTCTATCTTCGTAAAATGACAATGCATGTCCCTAGCAGCCTCTATACCGAGTCTATGTTCAACAGTCTCCACAACCCTGCGAAAATCCGCAACCGTCCTGAAACGTCCCATGTCCCTCGCATGCAGATGGGACCAATCAATCACAAGCTGCGTCTGCTCCACTTCCTGGTATATGCGGAGCACTTCATCCAGGCTTCCCAGCTGAGAAGGCTTACCCATCGTTTCAGGACCAATCCTAGCATTCTTGATTCCCAAACTCTTCAAGGACTGAGCCACGTCCCTCAGGGCTTCTAAACAGCTCCTCAGAACAAGCTCATGCGGCTTCTTACCATAAAACCCAGCATGAAAAACTACGACGTGAGCGCCCATCCACTCCGCTGCTGTTGCGCATGCGATCAGACGCTTCTTGCTTGCCTCGACAATCTTCTTTTCTCCACAAAGATTTATGAAGTAAGACCCATGAAGACTCAGCCAAACATCATTCTCCCTAGCCCTAAGACCAAGCTTCTCAGCATCTTCCCTCTTCATCTGCGGTTTACCACCCCAATAAATCGCCTCATACTCCAAAGCATCAAGACCCTCCTCCCTCAAAAGAAATGGAACATCTTCCATAGAAGCCTTCATCAACCTAAATGTAGGCGGCACCCCAGCTGGACCAAATCTGGGGCGGTCAGCCATCTAGAA
>CAYGYP010000264.1:0-3653 GCA_964354115.1 uncultured Candidatus Bathyarchaeia archaeon
ACTGCGACCCCGGATTGCGCCGCGTGTATCGTCGCTTGGCGTTTCGCAAGGGCGCCGCCGTGGCCCAAGCTAGGAAGGCAACCTTGGTTACGAGTGACAAGGACTTCGAGTGTGTGGGCACTTTCCTCAAAACCCTTTGGGTTTGAGGGTGCAGTGATCCTCGCGAGAGGGGGAATCGGCCAACCGCACACATCGCAGAGAGCGGGCGGGATGTGCCGCCCATACGAGAGGTAACGTTTGACTTTCGCTTTTTGTTCGCTTACGCTTGAACTGTAGGAGGCCGGGGGCGTCAACTCAAGTTATGCGAACTCGGGAGCTTCCAACGCTACCTTCCACCGGTCGGGCGGGGCAGACAAGAGTATGTTATAAGCGAGACGAGGAAAATGCCTGAACAGGACCTCTTAGGGGACGATGGTCTGGCCGTCCGCGATAGTGGGAGCTGGGTTGAAGAGAAACTGTACTATCTGGGTCGCTACCTAAAGATTTTCTCGGTCGGAATGAAAAACAAGTGGCCCGGACGACTGTACTATGTCGACCTTTTCGCTGGCCCGGGCAGATGTCGCGTTCGTCAAACCCAAAAAGAACTAGATGGGTCACCGTTAGTTGCTCTCCTTGGGTTTGACTTTGCCGAATACTTCTTCTTCGAAGCTGACCGCGCTTGCTTCGAAGCCCTTGCTACAAGAGTGAAGAAGCGGGCGCCCGACAAATATAAACGCGTGAAAATGATTTATGGAGATTGCAACGAGACAATTGGGCAAGCACATCTGCCGACCACAGGTCTGGGACTCGCATTCATTGATCCGACAGGGATCTCCCAAATATCGTTTGATACAGTCCGGATATTGACAACCGGTCGTCAGATCGACCTGATCATAAATTTCCCCGAGGCCATGGGGATTCGCATGAATCTCCACCAATATGCTCAGCCTGATGAAAGTGCACTCACCCGCTTCATGGGCAGCGCGAGGTGGAGGGAACGCTACGGACAATCTCTAGCATCCTTTAATCAGGTCTGCGCAGAAATAGCAAATGAGTACCTGGACAATCTGAGGTCTTTGGGCTATCTCGCTGTTGACAGCGATTGGATTCCAGTGAGAACGGACCAAAACACACTGCTCTACTACCTCTTGTTCGCAAGCAAAAACCCCAGAGGCAACGACTTTTGGCGCAAGATCAAGCGAATCGGCCCCCACGGCGAACGGAGGCTATTCTCATGATCGCTAAACCCAGAGGTTCCAGCTTCGTTCAACAGTTTGGCGGCCCGGGCGAGGTGGATTATGGCGACGAACTCCACAATTGAGTGGACGGAGTCCACGTGGAATCCGCTCACGGGCTGCACGAAGGTCAGCCCGGGGTGCAAGCATTGCTATGCGGACCGGATGGCGCTGCGCCTCCGGGCCATGGGCCAGCCGAACTACGCGAATGGCTTCGATCTGACCCTCCACGAAAACGCCCTGCAGCTGCCGCTGAGGTGGAAGAAGCCCCAGACCATCTTCGTCAATTCGATGAGCGACCTTTTCCACAAGGCCGCTCCGGCGGAATTCATCCTCCGCGCTTTCGACGTGATGTGTCGGGCTGACTGGCATCGCTATCAAATCCTGACGAAGAGGTCCGAGCGCCTGCTGGAGCTTTCGCCGATACTCCGCTGGAAGCCGCACATCTGGATGGGGGTAAGCGTCGAGAATCGGGCCTACACATTCCGCATTGACCATCTTCGGAAGACCGGGGCGCTGGTTAAATTCCTTTCGCTGGAACCCCTGTTGGGCCCACTCCCGGGCCTGAATCTCGACGGTATCGATTGGGTGATCGTGGGCGGAGAATCGGGCCCCGGCGCTCGGCCCATGGACGCGGCATGGGTTTTCGAAATCCGTGATCAATGCCAGCGGGCGAATGTACCCTTTTTCTTCAAGCAGTGGGGCGGGACGAGAAAGAAGAAATCGGGACGAGAACTCGAAGGCCGAACGTGGGATGAGATGCCCGCTCTGGCCTCGGCAGTGGCTTTCTAGCGATTTCGTGGGTGGCGCCATCTGATTCCCTGCGGCGCTGCCTTTTCGATTGGAAGGAAGAACAGCCGCAGGGCTAGCGCTGCTCACTTCGGAGAAATCCCATGACCTATTGGATAGACCTGTTCACTGGTACGACTTGGGATGAATTTCGCAAAGCGGGAGCAAGGATCAGTGGGTTCCGCGCCCGCATGCGCAAAACCGCTGGCAGGGTGAGTCCTGGCGACATCTTTCTTTGCTATCTCACCGGCGTTATGCGGTGGGTTGGCGCTCTTGAAGTTGTCAAGCCAAGTTCAGACCGCACCCGAATTTGGAAAGATGAGGAATTCCCGGTTCGATTCGAAGTGCGACCGCTTGTCGTACTTGAGCCAGAGCATGGAGTTCCCATGCAGGAGCTCCAAGGCCGGGTGGACTTCTTCAAAGGTCCTCAGGATGCTGGCAAGTTCAAAGGTTTCGTACGGGGGAGCCCAAAGCTATTTAAGATGTCAGACGACGGCGATCTGATTCTCCAACTCCTCCATCAGGCGCAGCGTGAACCCGTTGCCAGGCCCGTGGACGCTAAGAAGTTGGCCCGCAAACCACTTTACCGGGTTGAGAAACGTAAGGGAAAGGCGAAAGTACAGGCAGTCGTGAGCGTGCCAGAAACAGAGGAGGCGGGTGTGCAGGGTGAGGGAGCTACTGAGATAGAGGCTGTGACGGGGCCCTCGCACACTGAAATCCAGCATCATTTGCTTACTTTGGGCGCCGAGATGGGTTTTGATCTTTGGGTGGCGCGGAACGACCGCTCGAAGGAGTGGAACGGCGTCGCCTTGGGCAGCATTCCAGGCGCGGTCGCGGAACTACCAACCCAGTTTAACGAAGCTACTAACCGCACAATTGAATTGATCGACGTACTGTGGCTTAAGGGAAACTCAATCGTGGCAGCCTTTGAAGTAGAGTCGACGACTTCGGTCTACTCCGGTCTCCTCCGAATGAGCGACTTGCTGGCTCTCCAACCGAATCTGAACATCCAGATATATCTGGTCGCACCAGATGAACGACGAAACAAGGTAGAACAGGAAATCTTGCGGCCCACCTTCAACCTCAGGGAGCCACCCCTGGCGAGACTATGTGGCTTCCTGTCCTTTTCCAAGCTGACGGAGCACATCAGCGGTATCAGAAAACTTGGTTTGGCATCCTCATTGAAGCCCGACTTTCTCAACAAGCTGGCCGAGTATTTTGCTGCGGAAGAGGAGCCCTGAGAGGCCTGGCCGCGTTACGCGTACGTCGCGCGCTTCGGTGGGTGCGGGCGAGGGCAGACCACCCCTTGCTCCCCTCCTGAGGCAGGTGACCACCCCCTAACCCCCTCCTGAGCCAGGGGACCACCCCCAACCCCTCCTGAATCAGGGAACCACCCCCAACCCCTCCTGAATCAGGGGACCACCCCTTAGTCCCCTCCTCGAAGAGGAGGGGAATTGGGGGTGGTGGCTGCCCGCGTGTGATTTCCAATTGAAAGTTCGCGGGCGGTGCGGCTAAAATGGAAATTGCTCTAGTCACCCAGAAGGAGTTCCATGAAGAAGGGCATTCATCCCCAGTATCACGACGTCACAATGGTTTGTGCTTGCGGGAACACGTTCAAGACCCGCTCGACACACAAGAGCGATCTCGTGC
>CAYGYP010000265.1:0-3620 GCA_964354115.1 uncultured Candidatus Bathyarchaeia archaeon
GATCGGGTTCCGGGTCCTGCAGGGAGCCGGCGCCGCCCTGATTTTCGGGACGAGCATCGCCATCCTGACTTCGGTCTTTCCGCCCGGCCAGAGAGGAAAGGCCTTGGGCATCAATACGGCCTCGACTTATCTCGGCCTATCCCTGGGTCCCGTTCTCGGCGGCCTGCTAACCCAGCAATTCGGCTGGAGGAGCATCTTCGTCCTCAACATTCCCCTCGGCGCGATCATCATCGCTTTTGTGCTGGGCATGCTCAAGGGAGAGTGGGCCGAAGCGAAGGGAGAGCGGTTTGACCTCTTCGGAGCCGCATTCTATGGCCTCACGCTCATCGGCATCATGCTCGGGTTTTCCCGTCTCCCGCAGAAGAGCGGGTTTTTGCTTTTTGCCGCCGGAATCGTCCTGGCCGCCGGGTTAGTCCTTCGGGAGAAGAAAACAGAGAACCCTCTCCTCAAGATCGAACTTTTCCGGGAGAACAGGGTTTTCGCCTTTTCCAACCTGGCCGCCCTGATCAATTACAGCGCCACCTTCGCCGTCGGTTTTTTCGTGAGCCTTTATCTTCAATACTTAAAAGGTCTGAGCCCGCGGAGCGCCGGGCTCGTCCTGATCGCCCAGCCGATCATGATGACGATTTTCTCTCCGTTCGCCGGCCGCCTCTCGGACAAGATCGAGCCCCGCATCGTGGCCTCGCTCGGGATGGCCATCTCCAGCTTCGGACTCCTGCTCTTGGCCTTCCTGCGGGCCGATTCCGCGCTGGCTTTTGTGATCGCCAGCCTGGCCGTTCTCGGGTTCGGGTTTGCCCTGTTCTCTTCTCCCAACACGAATGCCGTGATGAGCTCGGTGGAGAGGAAGTTCTACGGCGTCGCCTCGGCCACTTTAGGTACCATGCGGCTCGTCGGGCAAACCCTCAGCATGGGGATCGCCATGCTCATATTTGGCGCGCTGGTCGGCCGGGTCCAGATAACGACGGCCAGTCAAGGCAGCTTCCTGCAGGCGGTGCGAACGGGGTTTGTCATCTTCGCCGCGCTCTGCTTTGCCGGGGTTTTCGCTTCTCTCGCCCGCGGTAACCGGAAGTGAGCCGGGCGACAAACTCCAGGCAGCTCATCCGCCCGACTTCTTCAGGCTATTGGCCTAATTTCTTCTCCTCTTGTGCCTTTTGATTAACCACACTCCTAAGAAAATAATAGCCATTATTACAACAATGGCTCCCCCACCTATCAAAGCCCCCAGCCGGAGATACCTTTTGGCCATTTCCGGTGCGCTCTGACGGGGAGTGAAATTCATGGGTTCGTAGTAGAAACGGGAATCGTCCACGATTCCCTTGATAAAGAAAGTCTCTGCCAGATGACGAAAAGCATCGGGCTGGATGTTCACAACATCATTGCTGTGTCCCATCTCTGACAGGATGACAAGATGACCGTTGGTCAGATGAGGCAGCAATTCGTCTTTGGCGTTTTCGGCGGGAGTCGAGAAATCCATATTCCCGTTGACCATCAGAGTCTCCACCTCTGAATACTGCAGCCTTCTGTATTGTTCGGGAATGGGTCGGATCGGCCATCCGCCATATTTCAGGCCACCCAATATTTTTGACATGGGTGAGCCCAAGATGGAGCTGGGCGGCATCATTTCCGCCTCGTAATCCCGGGCCGGGTCATAATCTGCGCTCAAAGCTTTGGAGGCATTGTCTCCCCAATTGAGCGCTCGGGGTATCATCCTGTCGTAGAAGAATGAGAGAAGGGCGAGACCGCTGTAATCCCCTCTCTCGGCGGCAACAAAGGCATCAAACACCTGGGCCGCCGAATCCCTATGGTACAGGAACATGAACATCCCTGATTTTATCTTGTCAGGATCAGCTCTGAAGATAAGCCACTTTCTGGGGAGGCTGGCCAGGACATTCTGTATCGTCTTCAAAAGGTCAGGAGTGCGGGACGCCGCGTCCGGATCCTTTTTCCAGAGCTGGGCATAGTATCTCAACTGATCATCCACTTTTTCGGGTTCCCAGACGAAGTGTCCCGGAGGGTTGACGCCGACCATCAGGGACCGATGAATGCTCAATGGACATTTCTGGCCAAAGATATAGGCGACGCGAGTCCCGTAGCTCACGCTGTAAAGATTGATTTTCTCATAATCCATTGCTTTCCGCGCATCTTCCATATCATCAATGACATCCATCATCGTATATCGATCGATGTCCACCCTTTCCTGCTTCAATCTTTGAAAGGCCGCATGAAACGCTCTTCCCAGTTTCTCCAGATTCTCGTGGGATAGAGGGTATTCTTTCACTTTCATCGCCCTGGCAACCTCGGGACAGTCGAGAGAAACAGACCCATCGACTCCGCGATACCCGACCATGATGATATCGTGATTCTCCAGGAGCCAGACCGGCGGAGATTTCCAAATATTGGTCAGCCCAGGCCCTCCAGCCAGCAGAAAAACGGGCTCAGAGGGATTCTCTCCTGTGGCCTGAATCCTGACTACCGGCAGTTGAATGAGCCGGGAATTGGGTTTATCCCTGTTTTCTGAGACATTCAAAATCCCAAACTCCGCTCTGTACTCTTTTTCTTTCACGGAAAGGAGGCCGCTTTTCCAGGTGATATCACCTGCCTGCGTTCCACTGACCTCCTGCACGGGCGGAAATGAATCTTCTTCAATCTTGGAACATGAGACAAAAATGAGAATAAAGAATCCCAAAAAGAGCCGGAGTCCGAATATCTTCGTCGCTTCTTCATTTTTATCAGGTTGTTTTTGAGCAATTTTGTCTGACATATTTTTATTATATATCATGCGGCAGCCCAAATTGACATAAAGCCACAGCCGCTGCCTTCAGAAACGCTTTCCTTTGTCCTTTATATCTTGTTCTCCTTCCTTGCTTTCTTCAGGGAAATGTATTAAAAATTAATACAGGAGTGAGAAATGAGGACTGTGGTATCCGTCAGTTTTCCTAAGGAGATGGCCATGGAGCTCGATAAATTGGCCAAGGATTCCGGGCGGACAAGGAGTGAAATCGTCAAGGAAGCCCTCCGGGCTTTCCTCTGGGAAGAACGGTTCAGGACGTTCCGAAGCAAGATTCGGCCGAAGGCAAAGAAACGGGGGTTCGTCACGGACGAGGATGTCTTCAAGGACGTCTCTTGAAAGCCCTCTTTGATACGAATGTTCTGGTGTCCGCCTTCGTATCAGAAGGGCTTTGCGCCAGGCTCTTGATCCGAGCGAACAGAAGGGAATTCGACCTATTTATGTCACCGGGCATTCGAAAGGAATTTGAAAAAGCTCTGGAAATCAAAATCGGACTCTCGCCCGGAGAAATTCGGGAAGCTCTACTCTTGCTGGAAGAGACGGCGAAGACCGAGGATCCCGCCAGGCACAAGATTCGCGTCAGCGGGGTCTGCCGCGATGAGCCCGATCACGCCATCCTCGAGGCCGCTCTCGCCTGCAAGGTAGAATTCATCGTCACGGGCGACCGCGACCTCCTGGAGCTTGGGGAATTCCGGGGGATCCGGATTGTGACCCCCCGGGAATTCGAGCTTCTATTCAAGTAACGCGAACATGGGCTAACTCACGTTGACAGTGCATGGCCGGAGTGATAACGTTCCTACTTCCCGCCATGACAACCCTTCGTTTTATCTTC
>CAYGYP010000266.1:0-3619 GCA_964354115.1 uncultured Candidatus Bathyarchaeia archaeon
CAGAACACAACATGTGGCTTGCCAGCTACGCCATCTCAAAAGGAATGCGTCTCAAATACAGCGAAGGCCTCATCAAAGACGACAGCGTGATCTCGGGAGAAAACGAAAAAGGAGTGTTTGAAGCTTTAGGCTTGCCATACCCATCGCCTTCACAGCGGGAAATAGTTAACGATAAACCCGTGTGGATGCAGCCCCAAAAACAGTAACATGTTCACACCATTGCTAGCAAAATTGGAGTGATGCTTCAAAGTTCCAAAACGATTCTCGGAGTTTATCAAAGATGGTTAAATTTCAAGCGCGTTGGATGAAGAAACGCTACAAGAAAAACAAAGAGTACAAGTACAAAAAATACCTGATGGAATTTCCAACTAAGCTCAACCAAAAAATTGAACCTCACATAATCAAGAACTTTGACGACGCAGGCATCACTTTCAAAGAAACACCTGAACGAGAATTCCTGAACATTTCATTGATAAGAAAGAAGCCCCTCGAAGAATTTGGCAAGGAAGAGCCTGAATAGGCCTCTCATTCAAGAAATGTTGAGTATTAAGCGTAGTTTGATTAGAACTGTTTTTTAGCCTTTGCCTGTTTTGCTGCTATTTCGCTATCGAGTGATTGGAACAATTGTACCATAGATCGGGCAATTTTGGTGCAATGGTTAGCTTGGCCGTCTGTCGGATTGTCAATGTCTCCATGAAGGAGATGATTTCGAACTCCTCTAAGTGTATCAAGTTGAGGTTTCAGTTGTTTTAGTATTTCGATATCTTTTTTCGTTGCAGGTAAGTCGTCCTCAATATTGCCTATGTGTAACATTTCGATGATCGCGTCAGTATCCCAACGACTTAGCTCATCTACTTTGGTGGAATTCTTTAATTGAAGGTATTGACGCCATATTCTGTATAGAGTCATTTCGATAGACATCCAAGCCAAAATAAAAGCTGCAAAAGAGTCATTCTGTTGTAAGTAGTAACTAGCTTCAACTGCTCTTAAAAGGGACAAATTCTTGTATGCAGGAAATTTGTAACAATCCTTGGAGACCTTCTTGTCAAAGTTGAATGCCTTGAAAATTAGTTGCCTAGCACGCTCCCATTTTTTCTTATCAAAGCTTTTTGACGATGCCATTTGTTCTAGAAGCGCAGCTCCGTAATCATTTAGCATTGTTGATTCATTGCTGCCTCTCTTTTCCAGTTGTTCAAACAATTCTATTGCCTTGTCAAACATGTTCACTTTAGAGAAAGAATTTGCAAGAAAGATGAGCAAGTCGGAATGTTCTAGCTTGCTCACCTCTATTGTCGCGTCGCCTTTTCCCTTAATGTATCCTTTGATTATCTGATCTTCTTGAATTGCAGAGACCAAATCAGCATACTTAGCATCATCTTTGTTTTCCAAACACCACTTCACAATAGTGGAATACTTGGTGTCAGGTAACCCCCCATCTTTAACAATTTTTTCTAGAGCGTCATCCAATTTCATTAGACTCTTAGCCTCTTGGTCCTAATGTATTTAAGGTGATAATTGAAAACCTTTTCAATTTTTCGGAAGATCGCTAAACATAAATGGTTGCCATCGCCAAATGGTATTGGTCGCTTCGTAAAGAATACGCTCGCCGCAACAAAAAATCGCAAACCTCTTCTTGGTTTTTCGCATGTAGAAATGTGATGGAAAAAACGTTTCTTCATGAAGAAACCACCTCGACAAAACACGGCAAAAAGGGCTTCTCAGCCAAAGACCGCTCCATTAAAACTCAAATTTTGTTTAAATAGTCTCTCAGAAAAAATTCTACCCCAGACATTTCCGCATGAAGAAACATTTTGCCTCGGGTCAAAACGCCCAAAACAGCTTCAGTTAATGTAATAAGCAACCTCCGAAGCCATTGTTTTGCTCCAACCTCGCGTAGCGGAGCTGAGGACCTTGGCACGGAAGAAGGGCAACAGCACAGAGCTCAGCGTGTTCAAAGGCAGAGAAGCCCGACTAAACCAACCGCGCCATATGCCAGATTCTTGAAAAGAAAAGTCCCCTAATCGCTTATGATGTATGGCTTCAAATCAAAGTAATCAAGGGCTTCAGACATGTTGACTTCAAGACTGTTTGCAGGCGCATGGAGGTATTGGCGCGGTCCTGCTGGATCGCTCCAACGGGAACAAGAAACACAAAGCCAAGCTGGGAGTCAACCCTCTACGGATTAACTCTCAAGGGAAAAGCTGCACTTAAACTCGACGGGATTAGCTTGGAGTATTTTCTTCAAACGGCCAGTAAAGAACAACTATCAATGATAATCGACTTACTCTCGGAGGTTTAATGCCTAAGTGATTTTGAGATTGTTTAGCGCATGAATTGTTAGCCATCGCATGTCTTTAAAGAATGGATAACCAATTCGATGAGTCCTAAAGTATGCCAGTTCTCGTACGACAGTGAATAACCAGAAGAATAGGTCTCGCTGGGTGTGAAACGCCGCAAGGTTAACGAAAATCTCATTGCCGTTGCTCGTCTGACTATATCGAGCATCTGTGAAAACATTAACATACATTATTTTCAAGAAGTTTTTTGGAAGCGGAAATAGTCCGCTTATGCGTTGTGACAGTTTGGCAAATTCTTCGTAATCCTGGAAAATTCTGTCCCTAAAAGCGGTAACATCTTGGTCCGAATAAATTATGGTTGGTACCCCCTTTATGATTATTTCTTGAGGCGTCAAGTCGTACTCAAGAGCCTTCCGTTTGACAAGATACTGGTCATCTTTCCCCGATAGATGATACGAACTTGCATTTGACGGTGTTTTCAATGAATTAAGAAAATCGTCCATTTTTCTTGTTTTGCTTTCCTGCGGCTCGATTATGGTATCAATTTCTTCAACCACTACTGGCGAGACAAAGCTCCTTTTGGAAGGAGTCTGCAAAATTGGTTTGTTTCCTGAGGCAAAGGCATAGATGTTGTATAAATCCTTGAATATGCTCACCACTTCTTTGGCAAAAGATTTGTGCTGAAGTCTTGGATCATCTTTTTCGAACGGTATGTTTATCCAAAATAACTCGGGAACCAGAAGGTCACCTCTCAACTCTTCAACCGAATGTTTCCGCGCAACTGCTGTTTCCCAGTTGTCCCATTCGGTGGAAACAAACAAATCCCGAGTGCTCAAAATTCTTATAGCATTTTCAAATATCTCGGCGTTTTCATTATCTAAAACTTTCTTTCGATAATTTCGGTATTCAGCTGAAGTCCTAATGTCCATGCCCACATACAGACGGTTTGGGCTTATGTTTACTGTAAGTTGAGAGTACCTGTAAGCTTCTTTTGGTTCCGTATTAAAATAGAGCCAAGCCCAATCTCGATAAGTATTACTTGCCCTTTCCTTGATTCTTGAAACGTGCCCGTTTATCTTTGGATTTATTTTTCTTAGTTCGGGCTCAACTACTGCCCGCAAACTTTTGAGAATATTAATTGGGGTTCTGATTTTCTCAGAACGTTCACAGCAATTGAATCCTTCCTCTGGAAATCCGTTAAACTCGGACATAGTTCTTAATGTGAACAAAGCGCATTTAGTTTTTTCTGCCTATATGTTCAAATTTGGACACTTGGCTTTGCGAGCCTCACAAAACCATGATGGCTTTGCGGCGATAGATGG
>CAYGYP010000267.1:0-3609 GCA_964354115.1 uncultured Candidatus Bathyarchaeia archaeon
TTCAAATTCTCCCTCTGTGAAGCAAATAAGCTGTTTTCGGGTTGCTTTGGGATAAGGAAGGCGTTTGCTTTGAGTTAGTGAAGGAATGAAGGAAATGAAGCATTTCCCCCCCTGTGTGCGGGTGGTGGTGAACTTCTTTGTTAGAAGGGAAAAGAATAGTTTAATTATTAGTATTACTATCAATTACAACCCTTCATTATTACACACAGAGGCGGGGAGAGGGGGGAAAACCTTCATTTGCTTCACAGCTTCACTAACTCTTTGTTTTTTGGTTTGTTCGCCAAAAGCTGTCTGGTTCTGTCTTTTTTGCTTCACCGAGCCAATTTATGAGTTCTGTTGAGTAGCGGGGGTCTTTGCGTAGTCTGTCTATTATTTGCATGTTTATGATTATGGCCGTGCCTCTGTTTGTGCGTGTGGTTTCAAGTCCCATTTGTCTGCATTTTTTGGCGATTGTTTTTTCGGGTATCCAGTACTGCATGGGTTGGTCTGTGTTTACGTGTTGTTCGATGTCTTTGATTAGGAGTAAGCCTTTGTAGGTTTTGGTGTCTTTGAGGTTGATTATAGCCTCGAATATTTGGCTTGACAGTTCCGTTTTTTCCGCTCTCAGTTTGACTTCTTCAAGTTCCTTAGCGAATTCCAGTATGTTCGGTCTTGCGGTTGCGGGTGCGCTGTAATAAAGTGGATAGAAAAGCTCGAAGGTTCTTCCGCTTAGAGGTTCAAGTTCTTTAAATTCGGGTGTCGCTTTCGGTTCTTGCTGTGCGGTTAAGTTTGCTATTGTTTTGAATCTCCACATTAAGAGTTGGCTTCTAAGTTTTGCGCTTTCCGTTTTGTCTATGGTGCGGGGAACCACTCTTATGTTCTTGGTCATTGTGAAAGTTATCATTCTGCTTGTGGTTGTGGCTTTTAGCTGTTCAGTTCCAGAAATGCATTTTGAACCGTAAACGCTGAAGAATTCTGCTTCTTGCGATTTTTCTTGCATTCGGGGGATCATTATTCCCCTTCTTTGTCCTGCGTTGATTAAGCCTATTAGTTCTCTTTTTTCTTCGCTTGTTAGAAATTCGCTTTCATCAAGTAGCAACGTCGGGCTAAGTTTCTCAACTAATCGGAATAGGGTTGCTGTGGTGATCCCCGTAGTTAGCCATGCTCGGAAGCACAGTTCCTTAAGGATTTCTAAGGCTCTCGATTTGCCTACGGCTTCCCTTCCGAAAAAGCCTATGTAGGGTGTGAAGTCGAATAGTTCTTCTATCCACGTTTTGAAGACAAACGCGGTTAAGATGTCGTAGCCTAACGGGTTCGCTAAATCAAGGTGTTTATGGATATAGGCTTTGACGTTGTTGTATAAGGCTTCCTCGCTTTCGTATGGTGCGGGTGGTGGTGGGTGCGTTAATGGTGTTTTTGCTAATGGGATAAAGTTTTCGTATTCAAATCTGTGATCGGTTCGCCATGTGTTGTCTGGCATTTGTTCATAAATTGCGTACTTGTGCGTTCCTGTGGTGTCTTGGATTTGTTCAAATATGGCTGAACCGTAGATTTTGCCTATGCAGATTTGCTTTTTTGTTTTCCTTTCGGATTCCGTCATGCACTTGAGGATTTCAGCTTCTTTAAGTTTCATTGGTCTTTTCCGCTATCGTGTGAATGGCTAAAATTCCGAGTATAACGTCCATTGCATCGAGTAAGTTGTCTCTTAAAAGTTTAAGAACAGCTTTTTTGTTGTTTATGATGCTGGTGCTTCTCTGAATTGGCAATTCGCTAATGGCCGTCATTTCTTCGTGTGTTAACTCGAATTTTGACGCTTTGAGATTGAGGGTGACGGTTACAAAGTCTCCTTTTGTTTCGTAATATAACTCGATGTGGTTTGGGTTGTTGTCGGGTTTTAACGTGTAGAATCGTTCGGGGTTCATTCTTCTTCCTCCCACCTTTTACAAAAAAGAGGGGTCACACGGATTTCTCCGCATGACCTCCTTGTGGGGGTTGGGTTAAAAGCGGGGGTGGTGTCTCCGCTCCTATCCTTGTGGGTTGGTTCTCGATGGGAAGGCTCACGTTTTTTAAGTACTCTTCTAAAGCAAGTCTGACAATTTCTTTCACGGTTTTGTGTCGGTTCGTTTCAAACATCTTAATCACTAATTTCTTGCGTAGTTCCTCGCTAATTTCCGTCTGGACATGTTTCATTCTCGGTTTACCGTTTTCAAGCCCAATTCGACTAAGTTAACGATTTTTTGGCTTCTGTTCTTGCCTTCGGTGTCTTCGACTTGTTTGAGTAAGTCGGTTTCGATTGAGAGGGGAATCTGAACTTTCACGATCCACCAGCTCCAATGTATGCTTCTTCTATGGTTGCATCTAAATCTTCGGTTTCAACGAGAATCCAGAAATAAAGCCAGTATTCGCCAGAAGGTTTTACGAGTTTCTGTGGAATAGCATTGTCGTCATGATCGTAAGTGGCCGTATCGACATCAACGGATTTGGCAATATCGTTAATTAGACTTCCCTTTAAAGTCACGGTGATTTCTTTTTCAGATGCTATGGCTGGAATTAGTTGTGCGACAACATTCGGATACCACTGAGCGCAAAACGAAACAGAAACTCCATTAGAAGTTGATTCGGTTATGACTTTTTTAGGTTCTAACATTAAATAACGCTCCGTCAAATAAGCATAATTGCGATTATCGTCTCTTGGCTAATGATTTTTGTGTTTTTGAATGTATGTGTACTGGACATGATTCCTTCCGATTTGCCTTCTACCACTTGATGTGGACTTTCGGCAACGAAGAACATCGGTGAAAAGCGGGGTTTACGCATCTGCTCCCAATATGACATGGGAAAAGCAGCTAAATTTAGCTTTACTGTTTTGCCTGATTCGCATGGTATTGGTATAATTTCAGAATCTGTTTTGTGCCATTCCAAACTGCTAATTGGTATGACGTTTGTGCCTTCCCGTTTCATTATACGAATCACTGAAGAATCACACGTTCGACAATATCTGATGTTCGGCAGTTCTTTCTTTAAGAACTCATTGGCAGACTTTGTGTCGGATTGAACTTTCTGTTCTTTTTCTTCCCGTTGTATTTCGATTAAGCGTTTTAATAGAATGTCTGCCTTCGTCGTTAAGGCTCTTCGTCGTGCTGCCGTTTCTTCTAAAGTCTCACCTGCTTTAAGTGGTAATTTCCGAATATAAACGGCCATGCTGTTATGTCGGTCTTTTACTACGCTCCATGATGATTCGTTCTTACATGCTTCATATACTTGTTCCTCTGTTGCGGTTTCAAAATCGAGTTCGGAAAGTTTTGGTGTTGGGTCTTTCTTAAACAATTTTAGCATTTCCTCATCACTCTCCAACATCGCAATTTCGAGTGGTTGCTGGTGGAAGCAAAGTGAATCTTTGTCGTTTTGGTGTCCTGTCGTTGGGATCGAGCCATCGCAGAACTTCGTTGCTCAACATTTCTTTCCTTTCGACATCGGTTGTTTTTGGTATAAGTTCCATGCACCTTTCGACATAGATAGCATCATTTTCGCTTAAGTTTTGTAGTATTCGATTCACGGCGTTGCCGTTCTGTAAGAGTTTAAAGCCTTTACATGGATTGTTTTGGTCGAAGTTGGCACAGTCGGCGTAAA
>CAYGYP010000268.1:0-3599 GCA_964354115.1 uncultured Candidatus Bathyarchaeia archaeon
CTTGAAGTTCATCCCGGGCATGATGGCCAGGCCGAAGTGCCGGGTGTTCAGGAAAAATAGGTCTCCCGCCGACAAGTGGCTATCCGTGTAGGCCATGGCCTGCCGGTACTTGAAGTTCTCAAATCCCAGCTCAGCCATCTTGGAATCTGTATATTGTCTGCCCGGAATGAGATATGTGGTCATAATCCCCGACCAGATGGCGTCCGTGGTAATGAGCAAGTCCGGCTGATCGTTATCGATCTTGCAGGAGTTGTAATGGGTATCCAGGATCGCCTTAGTCAAGGCCGTAGTCGTGGCATCCGGGCCGCCAGACATTCCGTTCAGCCCGGAAGAAGATTTCCACTTCGCCACATCTCCGCTGGAAATGCCCCCCAGCGAGGTAGCGCCCGTCTTGCAGATTGCGCCCAGCCCGTACAGCGGGTGGGAGGTCGCCGAAGTGTAGTCAGCGATGATGTCCGTGCCGAGCAAATCCTTGAGGGACAACTCCGCTGCATTCGTCTTTTCCTTGACGAGGTTCAGAACAGCGGGCGCTCCCTTGTTCTTCTCCAGGTCAAGACCTTCCAGGGCGATGGGCACGTTGTATTGAGCCGCTCCATATTGCGCCTTGGTAAACTGTTCTACCGTGGCAATGCCAAGCGTGGTCCCCGCCGTATAAGCCTCGGCGGCGCTCGCGGTGTGCCAAACCGGGCACTCAAAATACGTGCCGCCAACCCATTTCTTCGCTTTCTTGAACAGAATGTTCATCAGCGCGTTAGACAACAGCACGTTGTCAACGACTTTCGGGATTACCTGCGTTTGGCAAAACGTGCTGATTTGGTTAATAGTAATCGACATTCACTCTCCTATGTTTTTAGTGACTCCTCGTAGGTGTCAAAGATTTCGTCCATGCTTTTGGTCACGTCAACGTTGCGCGGGAGAGAGACCGCGGATTGCGTGCTGCCGGTTTCCACGGCCGCCCCCCGTGCCTCTTTCAGCTTCCGCAGCGCTTCTTCCTCGGCCTTCTTCTTGAGGTCGCCCGAGTTGCGGTAGCGGTAAGCGTCGTGCGCCAGGGTATATAGCGCGCCCAGGTCGTCCAGCTTTTCGGTCTCCGAATCAAGGAATTTTTGAAAATCCTCTTCTTTCAAATCCGGGTGCTGCGACTTGAGCAGCGCAAACGCCTCCTGCCGTGCGCGGACATCGCGCTCCGCCTGTGTTCTCTCGTCCTGCGTCTTTAGACGCGCCTCCAGCTCGCTCAAACGCTTTTGAATTTCGGGACTTACCTGCGGCGCCGACTGGCCCCCGGGCTGGCCCCCCACGATGGAGGCCATCACGTTCTCGGGTATCCGGCCTTGCAGGTAAGCGGTCACAAGATGCTTTAGCGGCTCGTTTCTGTTGAAATAATCCTCCCACAAGTCAAGCTGCTGCACACTATAGTCGTGCTTTTTGGACTTTGCCTCGAAATCCTCGCGCTCCTTTGCAAACTTCTGGGCTTTTTGGGTATTCTCGGTCTGCCAATTTTTCATGTTGGCATGCGCCTCGTACCAGGGCTTTACCAGTTCGGGAGTAAGTTGCTTGAACGCTAACTTTTTTTGCTCCGCGCCCTCGCCCACCGCGAAAAGCAGCTCTTCGGCTGTCTTTGCCGGTTCTAATCCTGGGGTCTGTTGGTCTTTCGACTCGGACCCAAGATCAATTTCCTCCTCATCCGCAATGATGTCAGAGGCTGGATCATACGCCATACATTCCTCCTCGACGCGCTAACAAAAAAGCCGCCCCTCGGCGGCCTTCCCGTTCGGCGTTGGTCGAACTAATGTTTAAGCAGGGCTAGGCCCCGCTTGAGAAGCCATCGCCATTAAATCCTGCAACGAAAGGCCCGAGGTATTCAGCAAATCCTGAATCTCGGGCGGGATTGCGCCTGCGGGTAATCCAGGAATTGCCCCAGGAGCCGCACCGGGGCCTCCGGGAGTGACTGCGGGGCCGGGAATGCCCGCAGGGCCGGGAACGTTTGGCAATTGCGCTTGTGGGGGCGGCGCGGGAGCCTGGAAAGTAAGCAATTCCTCCCGGCCCGGGAACTCCACCGCGTCAAGTACCAACTTCGCCGCCCTTTTCAGCTTCGGATCATCCGCCAGCGCCATTTCAAAGATGTGATTCTGTAGCAGGTTGAATACCAGGTCCGCCCGACTCTGCTTGTCGCGGGGAAGCGCGGCCCCGGAGTCGATGGAAACCTCGTATTCGCCCTCTAGATCGGCGGGTTGGGTTTTCAGGGAACCGGCAACCTGTCCATTCCCGCCGATCAGCGCATGTACCCGCTCAGTGCCGTAGTATTGCTGCGCCAAAGAAGCGATTTGCAGCGCCATCTCGGCCAGGGTCTGCTCCATGAACCGAATCGACTGCCCGATTCGGCTGGACCCCGCCTCATAGAGCCGTTCTATGCCGCGCGCGGTGCGATGTGTGACCCGCCCGGAGCCCTGTAGGATTTCCGAGACACCCGTGACATCGAAAATCCGCTGAATGATGTCTCCAGGCCGCATGAGAAGGTTCGGTGGAATCTGCGGGGCCACATCGGCCTGTACTTTGTCGGGCGGCACAACCTTCAGGGAGCCCGGAATGGCGATTTTCTGCGCCAGCTTCTTGATATTATCTTCGCCCAAGGACGGGTCGGCCTTCCAGCCCACGTTTGCCGTTTGCGAGATAATGTCATCGATCTGCTGATAGGCGTGATTGAGTGCATCCTGTAGGGGGATGACCTGCTCAATATCGCCCATCGCATAGAACTCATTCCCCACCACGTTCATGATCTGCCGGATAAAGGGAAACTTGCCGTGATCGTAGGGATGGGGACGGTCGTTGACGATTACTTTGTTGTTAATAACCGTCAACACGCGACCTTTCGGATACTTTTTCGGGTCACACTCCGAGGGCGCGAGCCAATACTCCTGAAGATACGCCCGCTCGATAGCAAACTTGGTATCAGAACTCACAACGGAGCTGCGTTCCAGGCTCAATTCCGTATCGCCCTCCGAGGCATGGGTGGGCTTGCGGTCAGAAAAACGACGCTCCTCGAAAAGAATATCCGAGATTTCCTTGGACGGCCCGATCTCGCTTGCGTATTTCGGATAGCGTTTCTTGAGCGTGGTCACTGGATAGTATTCCACGTGAATTTGAAAGCGCCCCTTCTGCAAATCTGTCACCGTGGGGTCGGGGATGATCTTAAAAGGCTCAACGGATTCCGAGAAAACTTCTCCCCGTCCCCCGTCTGCCTCGGGGTCCCATCCCACCTTCCAGTAACCCAGGTCATAGACCATGGCATTCCAAAGAACATCTACGTTCTTGCGCTGGATTTTCAGCTTGTTCCAAAGAGCATTGCCCACCAGCCGACTTAAATGCTGCGCCCGGTCCTCCGCTCCCGGGTTCACTTCGAAGGCGATGAAGTTCACGCGGGGCCGGTTCTCCGTGAGGAGGGGAATCTTAACCTGCGTAACGACCCAACAATAGTTTACCCGGATGTCGCTCTTGTAGTGAGGGCGATTCGGGGAAAGCTGCCGGTTGATCCAGTAGTTGTAATGCCGCTTCCATTTCTTCCGCCGGTTCTCCATGGCGGAAGTCCCCTCGTCCCAATACTT
>CAYGYP010000269.1:0-3574 GCA_964354115.1 uncultured Candidatus Bathyarchaeia archaeon
GACAAAAATGAGTTTGTCGCACCGTTTGGCCCAGCCGACTTCCACCAAAAGGGGCATATCCAGCACAATCGCCTTGACCTGCTTTCGGCTCTTTGCCTTTTTTATAAGTTCCCTGACCCGTTTTAAGACAAGAGGATGAATTATCTTGTTAAGTGCTGCCAGCTTATCGCCGTCTGCGAAAACTATGTCAGCCAGCTTTCTATGGTTGATTTTACCCTTGCGGCTCAAAACGGCATCGCCAAAAAACCTAACCACCTTTTTTTTAACACTTGGTTTATCAAGAAGTTTATGGGCAATCTCATCGGCATCGATTACCGCAGCGCCTAACTTGGCAAACTCGGCTGCGACGGTGCTTTTGCCTGACCCAACCCCGCCTAAAATCCCTATTATTGGTTTTCTCTTCGATTTGCCCACGACCGAATAGTTTAATCACTCTTCTGAAAACTGTCAATGGTTAGCCCCTCGGCCTGCCGAGGGGTTACCTCACGATATTATTTATCGGGACAATGACGGGGTTACTCCGCCCAATCCGAAAGCCCGCCAGCTTGTCCCGCTGAAGCTTTAGCGAAGGCGGATTTATCCGGCGGGTTACTTTTTTCCTAATTCCCCAATTCGCTAATCCACTTAACCGTACCTTACTGCGAGACAGTTAGCGTTAAGCGTTTTTTTGATTTGACGGATTGGGGGATAATGCGGTAAAATTTGACCTGCAACCTCGGAGAGGAAGCAACTTGGGGTTAGTGAATTTCCGGCTTGTGTTTGGTGAGAATTAAAGGTAAGTATGCCGTCAAATACGGTGGGGGTTAAGCTTGGAATAACAAATGGAGTCCCATGCCCTCCGATGTATAAGTCAATTTTGCTAATGATATTGAAAAATCACCAACAAACATCCTTTTAAAAGACCTTTAGGTATTCACTGTCAAAAGGCAACAACAAAATAATTCTATTTCTTGGGTTTTAACAAGCCTTTGAAGTCTTCTATAATCTCCTTACCTGTATCTTTGCCTTCTTCTAAAAGCTCTTTACCTTCCTTGGCAGCGGTTTTGCCCAACTTTGTTGCTTTGCTCAAAGTGGCCTTCATATCATCTGTCATACCTTCAGGTAATTTTCCAGCACCCTGTTCTGCCACGCCAGTGGCGATAGCCAAAAGGATTTTGCCCGACAATTTAGCCACATCCATCTTATTATCACTACCTAAGTCGGTCATCCGGATGGGATTAAGTTTAAGGGTTACCGTATCTGCTTTACCAGGGACAGGTAATAACTTTGCCTTGACGGTTACATTAGTGATTTCGAGATTATCTATATGAAGCTTTTTAGCAGGCTTCTTTGTTGCATCCTCAGGCTCTGCCTCTGCTTTGGGCAGTGCCTTAATTATATCCTGGAGATTGCTTGTAATTCCTTTTTGTTCGATCACCACATTTACGCCATCGAACATAATTTCTTTTATATTGACGGTATCTTTCAAAAGTGAGCCTATACTAACTGCAATTCGGGCGTTACCTACTTCAAGCAATTTATCGTACTGGTAGCCGGGTGGATTATTAATTACAAGATTTTGAAAGCCAACGCTTCCGCCTAAAATTGAAAAATCCATGTCATCAATGCTAACCCCAACACTTAAGGTCTTGCTCGCAGCAGCTTCAATTCCCGCTTTCAAAGCGCTATTACCCAAAAGATGAATCAAAACTACAACGGAGGCAACTAAAACTATAATTACTAACAAAATAATACGCACCAATTTACGCGTGTTCTTCATTGCTTTATTCTCCTAAAATAATTGTTTCCAGTTCTATTCATTAGCCATCGCTTTAATAAACGCATCAGACTTAGTAATAGATGCTATTGCCTGACATCCTGCGAAAAAAACAGAGAATTTTGAAATTCCTTTTTTGCTTTTGACGATTACGCATCAACAACTTATTTATCACTGCTTATCATATGAACATCACGCTGCGGGAATGGGATGGTTATTTTGTTATCTTTCAGGGCCTTGAATACAGCGAGATTCACATCGTATTTTGTTTGAAAGTATTTTCCAGTCGGCACCCAGTATCGAAGGGCAATATTAACAGAAGAATCAGCAAATTCATCAATACCAATCTGTGGGGCAGGCTCATCAACAATATCTGAGAACGACTTCAGCGTTTCTCTAATAACGGAAATGGCCTTTTCGGGGTCATCGCCATAACTTATGCCAACGGCCGCTTCTATAATTCTCTGACCTTTAGAATTCCAAAGGATTTCTCCAACGATATGGCGATTGGGGATAATGACCCTGACCCCATCTTCTGTTACCAAGGTTGTATTGGCGAGCTTGATGTCGTTAACAACACCATTAACATCTTTGACGGAGATGGCATCGCCAACAACAAAGGGTCTTCCCAAGATAATGACAAGACCTGCACCATAATTAGATAATGGGCCTTGTATTGCATAAGTTGCACCAAAAACGAGGGCGCCGATGGCAGCGATAAAAGGTGCGATGGTTATACCGAACTTGCCAAGAGCCAGTACAACCGCAAAGCCAATAATTAATGCCTTGACGAAAGAGGCCAAGAATTTGACGAGTGTAACATCAAGCTTTTTCTTTTGGCAAAGTTTTAAGATAAGCGAAGCTACCCATCTGGCGACGAAAAGGCCGACGAGTAGAATTATTAGCGCGCCTATAACCTGGAAGCTGTAGTTGACACAAAACTCAATAACCGTATCAATAAATTTTTGAAGGGCTGTAATTTGACTTTCCATAGAAAATAGCCTCCTAATCTGTCTCGTATTGGTCAAGCAATTATTATAAGCAGAAGTTTCCGGATGTCAAATCAGATTGGGATAAATATAAACAGCGGATAGCAGTTATAGTACAGAAAAACAAAAACGCCGTCATAGGAGATAACGGAGCTAAACTCGGTATTTTAGCGGTTGGTAAAAAACATATCTTTTGTTGAATCCGCATTAAGCATCGTATTAAGAATTTTTTAACGCCGCCCCGCTGACACGATAAGGAACCCACAAAACAGCGGGGTAAGTATTGATAAAATAGGCGGAAAGAGCGGAGAAGTCAAGGAGATTTTGTGGGTAGATCTGAACTTGCTGTTGCGTCCTCCAGTTCGGCCCCTTTACGCAATACGATATACGCACTACGCAACACGAAAAAATCAATCAAATGCGCAGCTACTTGCACACCCAAAACGGCTAAATCTAAAATTTTTTTACTCCTTTTCTCACATCGAGTTACGAGAATCGGGAATCGAGAGTCAAGAACCTTTTTCGCATCAAACGCGCAGGTTCGTCCTATTAAGGGGGACGTCTTTTTTCGAAACGCTATGAAAAAAAGCAAAAGTTATTTATCTTGTCTTGAGCGAAGTCGAAAGATTGGTCGGCTTAATAACAAAGTCCGAAGGAATCCGTGTCAATCATATCAGTTAGAGATAGTCAATGCTTTTTTGGTCAGCTTCACAAGAAGGCCATTTTTATGGCCTTGCCTGCCCTATGAGATGTGTCGTTTACTATCTCATCGGGGTGGACGAAGGCAAAGCTTTGTGACAAAGCTTGCTTTGGGAGCAAAATTTGCCAA
>CAYGYP010000270.1:0-3573 GCA_964354115.1 uncultured Candidatus Bathyarchaeia archaeon
AGCCCCTTGATGGCCACCAGCTCAAAGGTACCTATGTTGCCCGGCGAGGCAGGCACAAGCATGGCCAGGGAGGTGGTGGCGAGAACGAAGGGCGCCGCCTCAAAGCCAACCCCGAGGTCGAAGGCTTGCTGCACGATGAACATCATCAGCGCCGAGGCGAACCAGGAGGCGAAAGTCCAGCCCACACCTCGGGCGAGGACGGTCGGCTTACTGAGGACACCAAACCCCTCCATGACCGACTCCGCTGCCTCGTGCAGTCGCCCCTGATAGCGCGCCGGAAACCGGCGGGCGCACCAGTCCACGATAGCCAGGGCCCACTGTCGAGCCATTGACAGCGTGGCCAGGAGCACGGCCAGAACCAGGAAGCCAATCCCAGCCACCAGGGCAGGAGTGGCGGCCCAGGCCGGCATGTCGACAAAGGGCAGGAGGAGGACCAGCATCAGGACCACCGTCAGCACATCCAGCACCCTCTCAACCACAATAGTGGAGAGGGCGTGGGCGGTGCTGACCCTTTCGCCGTCGCCGATCAGGTAGGCGCGCACCAGCTCCCCCACGCGCAGGGGCAGGATGTTGTTCACCGAGTAGCCGACGTTCATGGTGCCCATGAGGGCGCCCACGCGCAGGTCGGTGCGTGGGTGAAAGAGCACACCCCAGCGGATAGCCCTGAAGTAGAGGCTGAAGAACATCACCACGGCCGCCGGCAAAAGGAGGAGATAGTTGGCGTCGCGCAGGGCGCTGCCCACCTCGGCCCAGTGGAGGCCGCGGAAGGCGAGAAAGAGGGCGCCCAAACTGATCAGGAGGCCGGCCCAGAACAGAGGGTTCTTCAGGAACCGCATCGAGTCAGTCCAGCCCAAAGCAGGGCGCGCTCATGATAACACAGCGCCTCACGGCCGAGCCCCCTGCCGGCCATCAGCCTCCGACGACGGGATGTCCTACGGGATGTTCGGTCGCTTGCGCCCCTATTCTGCGGTTCGAATGCATGTCATCCGCCAGCATGCTAAACTGAGGGCCGATTTCGGGCAAAGCCGGCCGACGCCCACGGCCAAGATGCGGCCGTCCAAGGAGCGAAGCGACGGACACCGAAGCCACCGACCAGCGCCCAACGAAATCGACACCGTTCAACCTTGAGATCATCCTCGCCGGGGCCTACGTAGGCCTCACCGTCTACCTCCTGGCCGCTCACCTAGAGAAGATCTGGACTGCCGTGGCCCTGCTGGCGGCGGCTCTCGTCGGCCTCCGCTGGGCGGCGGGCCGGGGCTACCTTCGGGCTGCCGAGGACACCCGGCTACGCGCTCTTGGCCTGCGCATCCTCCGCGGCCTGCCCCTCTATTTGTACGCCATGCCGATGCCGTTGGCCGCGACTTGGTTCGCCGGCCAGCGCGCCATTGCCACCACACCCACGAACTACTGGGTGGCCCTGGGCCTCTGGCTGGGAGCCATCACGCTCTTCGTGGCCCTCTTGCTTCCCTGGGTGGCTCGCCGGCCGCGCCTCAACCCTGGTTGGCACCGCTCGCTTCCCTGGTTGGAGATAGCAGCCGTCACCGTGCTTGTTCTCGCCGCCTTGGCAGCACGCGTGGTGGATCTGGCGAATGAACCGAGCCCCTTCTCCGGCGATGAGGCCAACAGCGCCCTGAGCGCCCTGGCGGTCTCCCGGGGAGAACTGCATAACATGTTCACCACTGTGGTGCCCCTATCGCAGCCAGCCATGTATTCTTTCGTGACGGCCCCCTTTTACCGAGTCTTCGGCATAGGTGTGCTAGCCCACCGCCTGCCCTCGGCCCTTTTCGGCGCGGCCACGGTCCTCCTCCTCTACCTGTTCCTCCGCCAGTTCTTCGACCGGCGCCTGGCCCTGAGCGGTGCCGCCATTCTGGCGGCGCTCAACCTACACCTGCACTTCAGCCGCGTAGGGATGAATGGGGCGAGCTCTCCTTTTATCGCCATGCTAGCTCTCTACTTCACAGCCCGGGCCCTCCGCTCCCAGAAGCCCCTGGACTTTGGCCTCGCAGGGGGTGCCGCCGGCCTTTGCCTCTACTCCTACATCGGAACCCGGATCGTGCCCCTGGTGGTGGCAGGTACGGTGGGCGTCGCCGTTCTGCGCGACCGACGTTTCCTACGTGATAACCTAACGAACCTGGTGGTGCTGGTGGTCGGCTTCCTTGTCGTTGCCGGACCACAGGCCATCTACTTCCTCGTGCACCAAGACCAATTCATGGACAGCATGCGCTTCGCCAACATCTTCTCCTCCAAGTGGCTGGAGAAGGAGGCGCAGGCCCGTAATGAGAGCCAGGTCAGCATCCTGCTAGACCAGGCGCGGCTCGGCTTCGGCACCCTCACCAACTACCCCGAGACGTTCCCCGCCTACAACTCGCAGCAGCCCCTCATCGACGCCTTCTCGAGGGTGCCCTTCGTCATCGGCGGCGTCTACGCCCTCATCCTAGTCTGGAAACCACGCTGCTTCGCCATTATGGCCCTTTTGCTGGCGGCCGTGGTGGGCGGCGGCGTCCTCAGCGTACCCCATCCCAGCGGCAACCGTTACATCACCGGGACGCCGGCCATGGCCGCCGTCATTGCCTTGGGGATGGTGGTGGTGGCCGACACCGCTGTGCTCCTGTGGCCGCGGCTCCGCCCCCTGACTGGCCCCGCTATCGCCGCCATGACGGCCCTGATTGTCTTCGTTAACCTTCAGTTCTACTTCGGGGACTACATCCATACCAAGCAGTACAGCAGCGACGCGACCAGAAACAACGACGCTTTGGGGCGCTACCTGGCGGACCTGGGCCCGGACTACGTGGCGTATCTGTATGGTGGGCCGTTCAGCGCCCAAGAGCCGTCTGTACACTTTCGGGCCAGGGATGAGATCCTGGTGGACGTGCCCCAAGGTACCACCAAACTGCCACAGCTCGGAGTGAGCAAGCCCCATGCTGTTTTCGTGGCCGCACCCGAGCGTGAGGCAGAGCTCTCCGCCGTGGTCAGGGCCTGCCCCGGCGGGGTGTCGCAGCGCTTCCCCAGTACAGGCCAGCCCTGGTACGTCGCCTACGAGGTCCGGGACGCTCAGCTCTGCTTGCCCAATCGTGCCAGCAGCTAGGCTCCCGAAAACGCCGAAGGACGTTCCAGGGATTCACAACGCATACTCCAAGAAGTGCTCTGCCAGCCGACAGGCGGATGCCCACGACTGAGAGAGCGGAAGCGGCGTCGTTGCGGGCGCTGTTCGCCTCCGTGTGGCAGCCGCGCCTGCGGCATCCCTGAGCCTGGGCCGGGCGCAGCAGGACCTAGGCCTGCCAAGACGGCTCGGCTGCTAAGGGGGGCCGCTGGCGGCCCGGAATTCCTTGGCGTCGGACCAGACCCCCACTGAGCCATCGGCGGAGACAAGGAGGTCGCCGTCGAAAACCTGCACACGCCAGCGGTAGTCGCCCTCAACAATCGCGGCGCCATCGACCGCGAAAGACGTCGCATCCGACGAAGTAATGCCGCTGTCGACGACCGTCTCCCAAGATGACTCCGCGGCGGGGTCGAATTGGGGGTTCGTGGTCAGAACCACGGAGTCAACGAACATCTGCATGCCCACCTGCAGGT
>CAYGYP010000271.1:0-3561 GCA_964354115.1 uncultured Candidatus Bathyarchaeia archaeon
AGAAGACTACACACTCTGCTACCTCCATAAAAGAAAAAAAGGGAGTTTTGTTTTGGCTACCTTCTTCGCTTATAGAATAGGTAGCTTGCGATAGATACTATTACTGCTATTGGCATGGCAATCATTAAGATGCCATATTCGGCTGGTTCAGATGCAACTGCAGAAGTCGAAGGCTCAAATGAAGGCGTGGGAGAAGCTGCACTTAAGGGAACTCCGCCTCCGCCTGTGGCTGTAATGAAAGAGACTTCTCCGGTGTCGGCCCACAGTAAAACGTGAATGCCGGTGACCAAGCCGGGATAAACCTTGTCCAGAGGCAGCAGTATGTCCCAGAGAGGATACAAGGTGTAATTTCCTCTATTTTGCATGCTCAATGTCAATGAAGCAGGCGTGCCTAGAACGGTGACGTTTGAAATTGTCTGGTTGCCCGCCGTCCACGAATAAGCCCGCGCGGCCTCCATGGCGATCTGAATCGCTTCTTGCTCTGAGATGTTCACGTCCGCGTTGCCTATCTTGTAGAGGTTCCAGTTGTCGCAGAGAAACTGGAAATGTCCATCCTGAAGTGTGAGACGCGTAGCTTTTTGTGTGTTTTCAACACCGTTAACCGAAGATTTCCACCTGATCGTCGCTGTGTCTCCTTCAACTGATATTTCTTGGGCAACATTGCCCACAGTAATGGTAGAACTCTTCAGTTCGGTGACCGAGTCTAGCATGCTGCGCATCGTCGGCAGATAGGTCGTTGCTGAAAAGTTTTGGATTCGGTCAAGAAGGCTCTTAGCGGCGCTGAGAGCATCGGACGCCGCTGGCTGAGCAAAAAACGGTAGTTCGTCAACGGCGTAATAAAGCTTGCACCAGTACAGCGAATTGCCTCTGAACAAGCAAATCGCGTCTAGTGGTCTTCTTCCAGCAGACGTCAGGTTGTAGTGCACCTCTTCGTCAAAGATCATAGGAATATTCGGATCAGTGGAATAAGTAGTAACGCTCGCTGTCGCATTATACTTTGTCATATCGAGTCCTACGACGTTTGTCAAGAACGCTAATGCAAGTGCCATATCTGCCTTATCCTGTTCTGTCAACTGTCTCATCCACGGTGGATCATGCGAAGTCCCCGACAGAGCCCTAGTCGCCTGTACAAGCGAGAACAACAGAAACACTGCAAGCGTCAACGCCACAACAAATTTCTTGAACGACAAACTCATAACGAATCACTCTTCAGTCCCAAAAAACTAATGTGGTTGGCAGATATATGTAATTTGGATCGCCTCCAGCAACTTCGATGTGACCTGTACCAGTCTCGTTCGTGTAAGGCCAAGTTACGTTGTATCCTGTGGCTAATATACAGTCGCCAAAGTCCTCGAAGCTTGTTGCTTGAGAAGCCAAGTCCAAGGCTTGTCTTATTGAATGGCAACCACCATTAAAGTTATCGCCGCTTAGCGCAAAGTAGTAGAAAAAATCAAGCCAGTATTTGAAAATATTCGCACCGCCATATTCGCCATACGTACCCATTGGATCACTCAACCATGGTGAGGCATCGTAGAATCCTATCCAACAGTAATCAGCAGGGGAAATGCTCTCGCTCCAAAAAAGGGGATTCCAAGCGTATGGAGATCCCCATTCGCTGACGACGGGAGGATAATTATCTAGCATATAGTTCGCGCCGAAGCAAACCCACATAAAGACAAATTGTTGGGATGGCGCGTCGATAGCATGGCCAATAATGTTTGAATAGTAGACTTTGTCTATATGCTCTGTGTCATTAGGATTATTGGGGTTAGTTGAGTATCCAAAAAAGCAGTCTGGACCACCGTGCCCAACATAGAGGACTGCCGAGAACCAGTGGTAATTGTTGTCCGAGTCTATTCGACCTAGCACTGTGCTTTCAGTTGTTGTGTTTCCCCAGTTTTCTAGTTGACCGTAAATAGGGAATTCATACAATAGAGGACCTCCGTAATATTCATAATAGTAGAAGGTTTGATCTTCAAAGAGGCCATAGATTTCACTTAAAGCGTCGCTAGTGTTTTGTACGACGCTACTGTTCCATTGACACCAATTGGTGCCATACAAGTTGGAGGCTTGGCCGTAGTTATAGTCATACCCGTATGCTTTCACTGTGTATATTCTTGGTGTTAAAGGAACATAGGACAACATGAGAATTGCTATCAAGCTAATAGCTGCATAGTTGTGTTTGCGCATTATGTTGCCTTCTTTGTCGTCTTTCTATTTGCAAAAGATTTTCTTTTGCGCTAAAAACTATTAGACTCTTGGTTTAAATAATTTTTCGACATAAATGATGATTTTTCTAAACAAACTTACTAATATTTTAAAATAAGAAGCGCAAATAACAATTTATTTTGAATCATAATCGGATTCCGAACTTCTGAATTTGGTTACTGCAAATTCGAAAGCCAATTAACTATCAATTCATAATCGTTTAATAACTCGTTAAAATCCTTGTTAGGGCTATGTTGGGTTTGTGACGGCTCTCTGCAAAAGATGTGAAAAAGGTAATTTGAGTATGGAGGTACAAGATGAATATGAAATTTAGGGTTATTGACATGTTTGGTGTTTGTTTAATGAGTAAAGTTGCTTGTGCCCTACCATTTGGTGCTTTGTTATTTTTTCCAGAACTGCCTGTGAAAAGGATTTCAAGTCTTAACAATAAAGCAAACATCGCTGAGAGCAAAAGCTAAAGGTTTGGTACCACATGGACGCAGGTAGTTATGAAACAAACTCACGTAGTTTCAGGCTCTAATTTGTTATTGGTGATTTTTCGTCTTCTGAGCATAAACACCACTAGTAAAACTACAATTGTAACTGCACCGACTGCAGCCACGTACAGCAAGTCTATATAGGAGGAACGCGGTTGCTGAGGTTCTGGCGATTCAGCAGGACTTGAGGAAGAAGGATACGGACTTAAATTTGGAGAGGGCGACATGGTCGGAGAGGACTTGGGTATGGGTGTTGTGCTCTCCGCTGGTGAAGGAGAAGGTGACGGGGATGAAGGCGTCGGAATGGGGCCTTCATATCCCATTGGAATGTACACTTCGTTGACTGAGTAAGAAGGGGGTGGAATTGGAAATGGAGGCTCAGACGCGCCTCCTAACGCGTATAGCGTATCGTTTACAACCGCCACGGCCAATTCGTAACGGGCTGTAGGCATCGAAGCGCCAATCGACCAGCTGTCACTTTCAGGGTCATAAACTTGGTTTAAGCTGATTCCTTTCATAGATGTGCGTCCGCCAATAACGTAAATCCGCTTAGGCGCCAATAATCCCGTGGTTGCACCCGCTGCCGCCTCAGTTACTGCTGTTGGAAGAGGTTTGCCTAAAGTCCATGTGTCCGTTGCCGGATCGTAAATCTGGTTCAGGCTTGGGCCCATCATGTATATCTTATCATCGACGACTGCTGAAGCATAATAAGCACCGCCATCCGGTATGGGCGATTTGGTAGTCCACGAGTCAGTGGCAGGATCATAAACCTCATTCGCGTTTAACCCGATTCCGCCTATCAAGTAGATTTTGCCGTTCACTACGTTCGCACCTAAACCTTTCCTAGCAGTAGGCA
>CAYGYP010000272.1:0-3560 GCA_964354115.1 uncultured Candidatus Bathyarchaeia archaeon
CCATGTCACCGATGGACATCTCCGGGATTCGGCAATTGGCTTTGATGATTTCCAGGATGTCAACGTTGGGCTTCCCCTCCGCGTAAACCTTGCAGGGTGGAATCTGTAGCCCTTCCTGGTAGATTTCGGTTCTGCCCGGGCCCCAACTTCCAAAAGTGATTCCACCGATGTCGTTCCAGTGACCTTTACTGGCAGCGAAGGCCACGAGTTGGTCTTGATGGAAAATCGGCATGACGATCGCCACATCGTTCAGGTGTGTCCCCGAAATGTACGGGTCGTTAAGAATAATCACATCTCCAGGCCGCAGGCCGTTCCTCCCGTAATACTTCAGCACCGCCTTGACAGTGAAATCCAGCACTCCCACGAACACCGGGCACGAGATGGCCTGCGCCGTGACGTTCCCTTCCGGGTCCGTTACCGCCGCGGAAAAGTCCAGCACGTCGTAAATGATGGGGCTTTTCGCGGTGCGGGCGGTCACCGTGAACATCTCTTCGCTCGCGGAAACCAGCGCGTTATGGATAATGTTCTGCGTGAAGGCATCACTGCCGCCTTTGAAGGCCATTTTATGTTCGCTCCAGGATAAGATTGCCAACGTCATCGACCAGTGCTGAAAACGCGCGGGGTATGATTACGGTGGTTGTCGGCTCCTCAATGATGGCAGGTCCCGTGAGACGCGCCTGCGGCGGCAACTGATCCCTCCGGAAGACGACGGTGGCCACCCTGCCCTCATTACCCCAGTAGACCATTCGTTCGCCTGTGTGCGCTGCGGCCATGCCGCGCCTCGTGGCTGCAAGGTATTTCGGGGTGAGCTTGCGCACCCTGACCGTGCCACTCACCCGCAGATTGACCAGTTCCACGGGACTGTCCAGGCGGAATCCGTATTCCCTTTCGTGAAATTGATTGAAGGTTGTGCTCAGCTCCTGCACGTCTTTTTGAGTGAGCGTCCCTGTGACGACCGGCACGGTAATGGTGTGCTCCTGGCCGCAGTACCGGAAATCAGCCGTCCTCTCCAGGACGATGCCCTCGTTCAGACCCTCCTCCCGGTAGAGGGCGACGATGTCGCGTTCCAACGCGGCATAAGTGTTATTGAGCAGGCCCACCGATCCTGCCGACTCCAGCTTCCTGACCATAGTTTGCACCACCCCATGCCTGAGATCACTCATCAGTAAGCCCCAGGCGGAGAAATTCCCCGGTGGAATGGACGGGATGATGATTCTGGGGATCTCTAATTCCTCCGCGATGAACGGAGCGAGCATCGGGCCCGAACCCCCGTACGCCACCATGGCGAAATCGCGGGGATCGAAGCCTCGCTGCACCGAGATCAGCCGCAGGAGTTGGGCGGCGTTGTCGTTGGCGATCCGGACGATGGCAAACGCTGCTTCATCCACGGAGATCTTGAAATGGTCGCCAAGCGTGGCAACTGCATTCGCGGCCAAATGCGGGTGGATGAGAAGGGCTCCACCGAGGAAAAATGTGGGATTGAGGAAGCCTGCCACCAGGTAAGCATCGGTCAGCGTCGGCTGCGTCCCTCCCAGTCCATAACAGGCCGGCCCCGGGTCCGCCGCGGCATTCAAGGGGCCAACCTTCAAGTCACCCACCTCGTCGAGCCAGCCGATGCTGCCGCCTCCGACACCGATCTCGCTAACGTCCACAACCGGAACCTTGATGGGATAGCCCGGCCGGTACTCGTCTCTTTCCACGGCGTAGTCGCTGGTGAACCTCATCTGAAGGTCGTGGATAAGACTCGCCTTGGTGGTCGTGCTCCCGCCGTCCATGGCGATGATGTTCCGCGCCCCGATACGCTCGGCGACTGCGATCGCCCCCACCACACCCGCCACGGGCCCCGATTCGACCGTTTCGATCGGCTGCTTTGCCGCGTACTCGAAAGAGGCCACACCGCCACCGGAGAGCATCATGTAGAGCGTGCCGTTCATCCCCAGCCCGCGAAAATCGCGCGTCAGCTTGCGCAGGTATTTATCCATCAATGGCATCACGTAGGTGTTGAGGACGCACGTGTTCGTCCTCTCGTATTCCCTCCATTCCCTGGAAATGTCGCTGGAGGTGGAGAGAAAAGGAATGCGGTCGGATTTGGCCCTACGATTGAAATCTTCGATTAGTTCGCGCGCCCTGACTTCGTTGGCCGGATTCGCATAGCTGTTGATGAAAGAAATGGCCACGCCCTCAACTTCTTCCTTGAGCAGGGCGCGGTACGCATTCAAGAGCTCCTGTTCGTTGACAGGCCGCACGACTTCCCCGTCGGCCAGCGTGCGCTCGTCGACTTCGAGCCTCCGGTGCCGGAGCACGAACGGCTCGGGCTTTCGGTAGCGGAGGTTGAAGATATCCCTTCGGTTCGACCTTTGGAGGGCAAGGATGTCCCGGAAGCCCTTCGTGGTGATCAGCCCGACCTTGGCTCCCTTCCTTTCGAGAATGGCGTTGATGACGAGAGTCTGGCCATGGAGAAGTTGATTGACGTTTGCGGCGTCAACTCCGCTTAGCTTGAATACCTCCTCAACACATCGACTCAGGTCGTCAGGCGTCGTTCGACTCTTGGACCACGACATTTCCCCCGTCTGCTCATCAACGGCGACGAGATCTACAAATCCTCCCCCGATGTCAATGGCAACTCTTAACGGCATATCGACTCCCAACGAGCGCCCCCGCTTTTGGTCCAATCATAATGTAGTACTCCGGGCCTTTGACCCGCCCCGCAAAACTCTATCAGTTCGAGGTTGAGTTTCCAGCTGCAAGTCGTGCCTCGTTGTGGTTGTGACCGGCTCCCTGGGCGTAATCGGCCGCGGAGGCCGGTACAAGAGTCTTGAGACGGCCAGGGCGAAAGTAGGAACTTGCCACCAGTGTCGTGGCTGGCCCCAGCAAAACTTTGCTTGCTGGAGCACAGCGCAGCTAGGTAGCCGGGACGGAATGAAGTGGAATGAATGTGCGACACGCGGGGCTCGCCTCAAGAAAACCGCCTGTCCCGGAAGCGGGGGTGCTTCCGGGACAGGTGGGGTTGAAGGAAGGGTTAGAAGACTATCTTGAGCCCGAACTGGATGTTCCTTGCACCATAGGCTGAAGTAGACCTGCCGAACGTGCCACTAGTAAGGCTCCCGTCCGGGACCCCCAGGTTCACCCGGTTGAAGAGGTTGAAGAACTCGGTTCGGAACTGGACGTTAGCGCCCTCACCCCCCCAGAACCAGGGTATCTTGGTGTTCTTCATGGCGGAGAAGTTCACCCCGGCATATCCTGGTCCCTCGAAGGTGTTTCGACCGAGGGTCCCGATGGAGCCAAGAGCCGGATCAGGGAATGCTGCCGCTGCCGCAACGGCGTCTGAACCGAACATCCCGGTCAGGTAAGCCGACCTCTTAAGCCCGGTGACAGCGTTTCCGAACGCCGGTTCGTTTGGCCGGTCGGTGAGCACCCCATCCGCATTCCAGTCGCAACCGTTGTTGCCAATAAGCGCACCGGTAACCGCGTCAAAGACGGGAGCGTACGAGCTTCCGCACGTGACGCTGAAAGGCGACCCGCTCTGGAAGATGAACAAGCTGTTGACCTGCCATCCGCCG
>CAYGYP010000273.1:0-3545 GCA_964354115.1 uncultured Candidatus Bathyarchaeia archaeon
AAAGTGACGGAAGCCATGGTTAACGGGAAAACCATTGTAGAATATTCTCCGGAGATTAACGTTACAGAAGAAATAAAGGAAATGTGGAGAAAGATGTGTTTATTCCTTGAAGCCTAGTGACAGCTAGCTTGCAGGGCTTGTATTGGGTTGGTTTGACTCACAGTCCGATTTGTGTGCTGCGTTCATAATAAGAGCTACACTTGATCGCAAGACCAAGTTAACATATGGAGTGTCGCCGCAAAAATGATACTACAAATCCTGAACCTATCAAACAAAACAGTGATAACCACCACAGGCGTTTCATGGAAAGGCGACATAGACACAATCTGGTTTAATATCAGTAAGGCGAAAAGAGAGTTGAAGTGGAATCCGAAAGTAAGCATCGAAGACCATCTGAGAACATTGATCGTTGAGAGGAAAATGCTGGATGAGTAAAACGCCTGTCAAGGGACTAATTGCGCTTCTGCGACTTCCCTACTGGTTGATGACAGGCGGATTGGCACTACTGACAGCCTTTGCAATAGCCCCCACCTCCCTTAACACCGAAATGGTTCTGTTAATTTTCTTTTCAATGGCATTAATCACCTCAGGCGGATTTTCAATAAACGACTACTTCGACAAAGAAAGCGACGCCATAATCAAACCAAAAAGACCCATACCCTCGGGCTCACTATCTCTGAGACAGGTCGTCTTCACATCGATCATCCTCTTCACGGTGGGTTTAGCTATAGCATTTTTGATCAGTTGGCTCTGTCTCGCAATTCTGGTTGTTGACTCTTCCTTACTACTGATATACTCTATGATCGTTAAGCGGAAATCCGGTTTCGCCGCAAACATTTTGGTCGGCTTATTGGTAGGCACAGCCTTCGTATATGGTGAAGCGGCCCTTCCTCAGTCTATGAAGCTTATTTCCCTAACTCTATACCCAATATGTTTTGGAACCATCGGCGGCAACATTCTGCGAGACATCCTAAGCATCGGAGGCGACGCTAAAGTCGGATATCCCACACTTCCACAGAAAATAGGCAACAAAAACTCCGTGAGAGTCGCGGCATTCTTCTTCATGTCGACCGCTGCCCTTGCGCCTCTTCCCACAGTCTTCCACTTTTTCGGAGTGCAATATTTGCCCATCATACTGCTCTGGAGTGTTCTGCTCTTTTACTTCTCAATTCGTCTCGTAGCTTCAGCTACAACTTTTGAAAACGTGCGAAAATATGAGCGGCTAATAACGATGTCAATGATTTTGCTGCCGCTGTCTCTAATAATCGAGGGGCTGATATGACAAAAACAGAAAGCCTATGTCCAGTGTGCAAAAAGAAACTCGAGGCAGAACTAACCGAAGCAGACGGCAAGATAGTGGTCACAAAAACGTGCCCGGAGCACGGAACTTTTTCTTCCACACATTGGCAAAGTCCCAAAGTGTTCGATTTCGCCGAACAATTCGATTTCTTCAAGCAATTCCCGGAATCAAACAGCCCGGCAAACATCGATAGTTGCCCTTACACCTGCGAATCCTGCGCCGGTCACATTTCAGGCACAGTGATAGGAGTAATCGACGTCACAAAAAGATGCGACTTGAAGTGCGCAATATGCTTCTCGACCTTCCCAAAACACGAAGTTCCCTACGAACCCAGTAAAGAGGAGATCACACGAATGCTAACTTTTCTAAGTCAGGCTAACCCGAAACCTCCAGCCATCCTGTTTTCTGGGGGTGAGCCACTCGAACGCCCTGACATGCCTGAAATCATCGGTGTTGCACACAAACTTGAATTCATGACCATTTTGGCAACTAACGGCGTTCACCTGGCTGAATCACCGGAAGTTGCAGCCAAGCTAAAAGAAAACGGCCTAAACATAGTTTACCTACAGTTTGATAGCCTCCACGACGAATTCTACGAAAAAATCCGGGGCCAAAAACTTCTGAAAGCCAAATACAAAGCAATAGAGATATGCCGAAAATACGATATGGAGATCATTCTGGTCAACTGCCTGATGCGTTCTTTCAACGACCAAGAAGTCGGAAACATAGTCCAGTTCGCCGCGAAAAACTCCGATATCATACGAGGATTGATTTTCCAGCCAGTGGCTTTCACAGGAAGAGCAAGCGAAAACCCGTTCAGAGAAGCACTCAGAGAGTGGAGCTTCGCAGAAGACGTTGAGGCCCAGACGTACGGCGAGATAGCAGCCACTGACTTCTTCCCCTTGTCCGTAATGGTTTCACCCATAAAGATAATGCGGAAGTTCATGAAAAAACCGTGGCCTCTGTTTTCCTGCAGTCCTCAATGCGGCGTTGTAAACTGGATGTACGTTTCGAAAAACGGCAAGATTATTCCGATTAATCATTTTGTCGACTTCGAAAAGTTCTTCCAGAGTATACTGAAAACAGCGCAGAATGTGGAGTCAAAAGGCAAATTTTCCCTCCTTTCGTCACTGTTTCTGGCAGCCATTAAATCTTTAAATTGGTCCTTGGTCACGAAGGAAATCGGCTTCTTCACTTTGATGAGGACTATTCTGAAGATGCACGTGTTTCCCTCTTATCAGTCGCTTGGCAGTCTGCAGAGGAGAATTTTCCTACTGGGTTGCATGGCTTTCATGGATCAGTATAATTTCGACGTGAACCGAGTCAAACGATGCGTAATACACTATGTTACACCAGACTTGAAAATCATACCTTTCTGTGCATACAACAATATTCACAGGATAGAAACCGAAGAAAAATATGCTTTTAAGCAAAGAAGCTACGGAAGACTTGGGTAAATTGTCTGAAGCTATCTGCTTGGCTGAAAGAGGATTAATGATTAAGACTCAGTGGAGCAACTACTTCGATTTTCGCTGGATACAAAACTACATTAAACATGAACAGGAAACAGAAAATTGGACGAAACTCATTGGAGAAACCTACGATGAACCAGCAGACCTGAAGGAAATCATCAAGCAAGAAGCCATGCTGCGACAGAAAGTAAACCCCGAGACTCTTCCCGACAAAATACTGGCTGCCGCAACCACAACAACCAAAAAGCAACGGAGGAGCACTAAATGAAAGGTCTTTTCCGAAGAAGAATGGTAAGAATAATTGTTGATGTTAAAACAGTCGACCACCAAAACCAAAAAACGTTTTGTTGTCTTGTGCCGCTGTTTCAGAACGTAACGCTTGTCTTTCCAGAAAACAGAGATGTAAACAGCAAAACGTTGGAGAAAGCCTTTGAGACACAGCGTCCCGACCTTGAAAAGCAGGTTCCACGATTTACTGATAAAAGAGGCTTCACATTCCGACAGGGCTTGTGCATACTTGTCAAGGAAAGAGGTCGCTTAGATGGTTAAAGTCAAACCCGCCGTTTTTAAACCAAAGCTCCTGACAGACTTCTTGCAGCCTAACAAACCTAAGACATTCTATTGTCATCAAAGGAAAGAAAACGTACCGCTTGAAACGTGCCTTGAACATTGCATTACAGCCTGCTGCAGAGAATAAACATGCCCAAGATAAAACAACTCACACACAAGCAGAACGCCCAATAACACTTGGGAACTAATTTACGACTTGTATA
>CAYGYP010000274.1:0-3541 GCA_964354115.1 uncultured Candidatus Bathyarchaeia archaeon
CGGAAAATGCCGAAAGTTCGGTCGCCCGTACAAGTGTCCAAAGTGTGGGTTCGTAGGGCCATAGGCTAAGATGGAGGACTGAGAATGGGTAGCGTCATAATCACTTACAAGGTTTTCCCCACTGATGTCATCATCAATTTTGACGATTTGAAGAAGAAAATTGAGGCCAACATGCCAGAATTCGCTTCCGTTGAGGGATACGGCGAGGAGCCCATAGCCTTTGGCTTGAAGGCTCTGCTGATGCAGGTCAAGTTTCCAGAAGACAAGACTGGCGTGCTTGAGGAATTTGAGAAGAAGCTGGAAGGAATAAGCGAGATAAGTCAGCTGCAGACGCTTATGGTGCGAAGGACGAGCAGATAGCTACAAGGCCAGCTTAAACGTTTATATGAGACAGGAAGTTTATCTCGAAGTGTATTATGCGTATCGTCTCAAGAAGGGTTTTGTTTGAGTGAAGTGCAATTGCGTGTCGGAGACGCAAGACAAAGAGACGTAGGCCGGGGCATAGCCCGCATTGACCAGACAACGATGCAGAAGCTCGGCATATCTGCAGGTGACGTTCTAGAAATGTGCGGCAAGAGGACCACTTCGGCCATAGCGTGGCCAGCCTACAGTGAAGATCAGAACCGAGATATTCTGCGCATAGACGGCTTTTCACGCAAGAACGCCGGAGTAGCCATAAACGAATACGTTATCGTGAGACCGGCCAAAGTTAAGAACGCCCTGAGTCTCACCTTGGCGCCCGTGGACATGAGACTTAACGTGGATGAGGATTTCACGAACTTCGTTAAGAACCGTCTCATGGAAAGGACGCTGGTTGAAGGTGACACGACGCTTGTTATGATGCTTGGTCACTCCATCCCTTTTACGGTGACGAAAACCCGACCGCACGGCATAATAAAGGTCACGGCGGAGACGAGGCTCACGATTCTAAACGAGCCGACTCCAGAAGGAAAAGGCCTGCCCCGCACGACGTACGAAGATGTCGGGGGCTTACATGAAGAGATCCAAAGAGTAAGAGAGATGGTTGAGCTTCCCCTCAGACACCCTGAACTGTTCCAGAGGCTTGGAATAGACCCTCCGAAAGGAGTGTTGCTCCATGGGCCACCAGGCTGCGGCAAAACCCTGTTGGCTAGGGCAGTTGCAAACGAGTCAGAGGCAAACTTTAACTCGATAAACGGGCCGGAAATCATGAGCAAGTTCTACGGAGAATCCGAAGCCAGGCTTAGAGAAATCTTTCAGCAAGCCCAACAGAACGCGCCCAGCATAATATTCATCGACGAGCTTGACGCGATTGCGCCCAAAAGGGAGGAAGTCACCGGAGAAGTTGAGAGGCGAGTTGTTGCCCAACTACTCGCATTGATGGATGGCTTGTCCGGTAGGGGAAACGTCATAGTAATCGGCGCCACTAATCGTCCCGGCGCCCTTGACCCTGCTCTGCGCAGGCCTGGCAGGTTTGACCGAGAGATTGAGATAGGTGTCCCAGACAAACAGGGGAGGTATGAGGTTCTTCAGATTCACACTCGCGGAATGCCGCTGGCAAAGGACGTTGACCTTAAGAAGCTCTCTGAGATGACTCATGGATACACTGGTGCAGACGTGTCTGCTTTAGGCCGAGAAACAGCCATGAAGGCGCTACGTCGCTATCTGCCACAGATAAACCTTGAAGAGGAACGTGTACCGCCAAGCGTGCTGGAGAAAATGGAAGTCACCATGGATGATTTCGCCAACGCTTACAAAGAGGTAACGCCGACAGCCATGCGCGAAGTGTACATTGAGATCCCCACGGTACATTGGGACGACATTGGAGGGCTTGAAGAAGCAAAACAGGAACTCAAAGAGGCAGTTGAATGGCCGCTTAAGAACCCTGAAGTGTTCACGAGACTAGGAATAAAACCGCCTAGGGGAATCCTGATCTACGGGCCGCCGGGCTGCGGCAAAACCCTCTTGGCCAGAGGAATTGCGACAGAGAGCGAGGCAAACTTCATAACCATTAAGGGCCCTGAAGTCTTCTCGAAATGGGTTGGAGAATCTGAAAAGGCGATAAGGGAAGTTTTCAGAAAGGCCCGAATGGCGGCGCCCGCAGTGATATTCTTTGATGAAGTAGATTCGCTGTCGCCCCGCAGAGGTCTAGGCTTCGCAGACAGCGGCGTAACAGAACGGGTCATCAGCCAACTTCTGACCGAAATGGACGGACTCATAACGTTGGAAGACATCGTCGTAATAGCTGCCACAAACAGGCCGGACATCGTGGACCCGGCAGTGCTTCGTCCCGGAAGATTTGACAGGCTCATATACGTGCCTGAGCCTGATGAGAAGGGCAGACTCCAAATATTCAACATTTACACGAAGGGCATGCCAATGGCGAAAGACGTGAACCTCCCACAATTGGCTGTGGCAACAAGGAATTACACAGGCGCTGATATCGAAGCGCTCTGCAGGGAAACAGCCATGCATGCTTTAAGGAAGGACATGAACGCCAAGGAAGTCACGATGAAGGATTTTGAAGAAGCTCTGAAGAAGACAGGCCCATCGGTAACGGCTGACATGGAAAAGTGGTACAAGGGCTTCATGCAGCAAGTCCGCCAAGTACAGAAGCCGACGACGCCAGTTGCTTAAGAAAATGCGGTTATGCCTATGAAAACTTGGAAAACACACCCAGCATACTTTGTCATGCTGGAAGTCTTAGGCAAGAAGAGAGCCATGGCAGACACGGATCTGTTTGACGTACTAGGCGAACAGTTTGAAGACTTGGGCTTCAAGGATTTCAACGAACTGCTGATGCGGCTGGAAATAAGCGGGAAAATCCGCACGAGCTCAATGGCCCGTGGAAAAAGGCGGATCGAGATAGTAAGCTAAGCAGCATCATTTCTCAAACTGTAAGCGTGCCATAAATGAAGGGTGTTCCAGACGTAGTAGTCGTCGGAGCAGGCCCATGCGGCTCAGCAGCGGCACTCAACTTGGCAAAGCATGGAGCAAACGTAACAGTCTTCGAGGAACATGGGCAGATCGGCGCTCCATCCCATTGTCCCGGGCACCTGAGCATCAACGGCCTGAAACAGCTAGGGCTGCTCCCGCTTCCAGCAGGAATCATCGAAAACGCTTTTTGTGGAGCCACATTCTACTCCCCAAAAGCTAATGCCTTCTCGCTTCGCTTCTCATCACCCGTAACGTGCACTGTTGACCGAGTGCTCTTTGACCAGCACATCGCAGAACTGGCCAAAGCCAGCGGAGCAACCTACGAGCTGGAATCACGCGTCGAGTCATTGCTGATCAAAGAAGGCTTCGTGAAAGGCGTAATCATCAACAGGAAAGGGCGCAAAGAGGAAGTTTCGGCCGGAATCATCGTCGATGCAGAGGGAATCTCCTCAAGGCTTCTCAGGCAACTTGGCCTACAAACGCTCAATCCGCATAATCTCGTCAAGGGTGCCCAAGCTGAGGTTGAAAATGCTAGGAATCTCGAATCAGGCATGGTTGAAGTATTCTTAGGCAGCGAGTATGCTCCCGGCTTCTATGCATGGGTGATTCCGAAGGGGGACGGAAA
>CAYGYP010000275.1:0-3539 GCA_964354115.1 uncultured Candidatus Bathyarchaeia archaeon
ACGGGGATGCCGCATGAACCTGGGGCTATGGATAGCCTTGATGGTCTCTTGCCCCGCCAGCCCAGGCACGATCAACTTACGCCCTCCGGAATACCCCAACATCAGATGCGGTTCAATGAAGCCCACGGTGATATGTGAGTCAGCAGAGATGAAGCGATCATCCAAGTAGACAGGCGTTCCGGTCGCGGTCGTTCCGAGGCAGCAATGCTCAGAAGCCTCCCGCGCGTGGTGGTTCAGGATCCCGTAGCGTGCTGCAGTCCATTCGCCGCAGATCTCTCTGATCTCACCACTTGTCGCGGGACGGTGCAGCCCGGTGGCAATGAGAATCGTGATGGCCTCTCGCGGCACACCTGCTGCTTCTAATCTCGAGAGGACGGGCGGCAACAGCTGATGATTCGGGACCGGTCGCGTGATGTCACACACCGCGATCGCCGCAGACCTCTTGTCGTGCACCAATTCCATGAGAGGAGCGCTCGCGATGGGCGCATCGAGTGCGCGTTCGATCGCCGCAACGGGATCGTCGAGTGGCACGGCAGATCGTGCCTCGAGCACACGATAGCGAAACCGCTCGGGCAGCTCGACTGTCAGTCCTGCTTTGCCAAACGCCAGATTGACAAACATGGACGAAGAATAACACGTTTCAGGTTGGCTTCCGGGGCTCAGCATTCAATTCTAGGGGACGAGTTTTCATCTTTCCTGAAATAGCCAGAAGTGGACGGTAGGTTGACCTCCGTGTGACCTCGATGTGGCTTGTTGCCCGGCAACGAGAAGCTGAACCTTTGTGGCTCTCTGACTAGGCCCAGGTGTTATTGTGGATCGGAAACGCCTCCAAGGTGGTTCGGACTTCACGCAAGACCCTTCTGCCACCGAGTGTGTTCAGGTCCACCTTTTGCTGCTTTTGTCAACCTGATTTGGCCCACTTTGATGCTTTGATTTGGCCCACCCCAAGTTGTTGATTTCAGGCTTTCCTGGTTTTGCCTGGTCTTTTGGCCTTTGGCAGTCTCCTGGTTTTTTGTCCTGGCCTGGGTTCGGTTGGACTCCGGCTGGAGCGAAGCCCTGCGGAGCCCGGAGGGCGGAGCGTTTAGGGCGAAGCGGAGGACGGAGTCCAACCGAAACGCCGCGCCGGCGGAGCCCCTCACTCTTTCTTCTTGCGTTTCTCCAGGGTCCTGCGAAAACGATACGAATCGCTTCCCGTCTCGATGATGTGCGCCCGGTCCGTGACTCGATCCAGCAGCGCCTTACAGAGTCGGGCGTTCGGGATCACCTGCGTCCATTCCGAGAAGGGCAGATTCGTGGTCATGATCACCGCCGCCTTCTCCGCCCGCTCGGCAATCACTTGAAACAGAAACTCCGCTCCGATCTCCGCCAAAGGAACGTATCCCACCTCGTCGATGGCAATCAGCTCGTAGCGGGCCCAGCGTGCCAGGACTCGCCGCAGTTGGAGTTGGTGCTTGGCCTCCACCAAGTCGTTCACGAGTCCTGCCGTCGTGGTGAAGCGAACTCGCCGCTGCTGTCGGCAGGCCGCGACACACAATCCCGTCATCAGGTGTGTCTTCCCCGTGCCGCAGTCCCCGATGAGCAGGACCGGTTCAGCCCGCTCGATGTATCCGCCTTCGGCCAGTTGCCGGATCTCGGCCGCCGAAATCTTGGGTGACTGCGAGAAATCAAACTCCTCTAGGGTTTTCATGCGCGGCAGGCGCGCATCCCGCAGTCGGCGCTGCACAGTATTCCGTTCCCGTTCTTCCAACTCCGCCGCCAACAGCGTCTCGAGATAATCCAGATGACTCTGCTTCTCCCGAACTGCCTGCTCCGCCAGTCCCGCACACTGGGACCCCACGGCCGGCAGACGCAGGAGCTTGCACTGTTGTTGAATCGCCGTGGCTTGCAGTCCTGCCTTGGGGCTGCTCATCGCGCCACCTCCGCCACCAGCAACTCATCGTATTCGTTCATTATCGGCAGGGGTCGCTCGTAGCGGCCTAACCATCCCACCTCCATCGCTTCGGTGGGCGGCCGGCCTTCTCCCTCCACCGTCAGCAGGTAACGTACCGCCGCTTCATCCGAGCAACCCGCAGCCAGAGCCGACTCCATCGCTCTCTGCAGTCCCTCGTAGCCTTTCACCTTTCCCAGCTGCAACAAGCCGATCATCTGCCGCGTCCCGCTCTGCTTGCCATGCCGGCGAATCAACTCTTCCCAGAACCGGTCGTAGCTCGCCGGCCAGCGTCCCAGCTTCCGCCACTGCTCCAGCGGCTTCGATCCCGCCAAGGCCCCGGGCTTTCGCTCCAGAACATCCAGGTAGTGCTCCAGGTCCAGGATCTGCTGCTGCCGGCTGTAGCAGCGTTCGTGACGGGCTACGCACTCCCCTTCGTGCCAGAGTTCCACGTGCGCTGGATAAACTTTCGCTTCGACCGCGGTCCCTGCCCTCACCGGAACGGAGTAGAAGTTCGTTCGCACCCGAACACAGCCCGAGCCATCCACCCTGGGAAAGCTCACTTCCGCCAGGTCGAAACCCTCGCTGGGCAGCGGCAGGAGATGCTCCTGCTCCGTCCGCATCGCTGTCCCGATGCAGGCTTCCCGACCGGCGATCATCCGGCGCTGGTCCTGCTGGCAGGCGCCCAGCAACTGTTCGTTCAGTCCCTCCAAATCGCGCCCTTGCGGCACCGGCACCCAGTGGTTGCGGCGAAAATAACCCACCTCCCCTTCCACTCCGCCTTTCTCATGAGCGGCCGCCGGCGTACAGAACTCTGCTGCAAATCCCCAGTGCGACCGAAAGGCGATGAATCGCGCCGTCTCTTCTCGCTGGTATCCTCGCAGGATCTTCTTCACCGCCGAGGTCAGGTTGTCATAGCGCTGGCGATGGAAAACGCCGCCAAAGTACCGGAAGGCCAATTCGTGGGCTTCCAGGAAGGCCTGTTGCGTGGCCCGCAGATAGGCCCGATGAAACGCTCCTCCGCTGGCCATACTCCGCAGGGAAAAGACTTGCAGCTTCTGCCGCTCCCCGCCCAGGTCCGCGTAGGCTTCATACCAGTCCACCTGCGCTTCCGAGCCCCAGGCGTAGCTCTGGGGCACGAAGGTCTCCCGGCAGATCCACCCCAACTGGCGCTTCCGCTGGCGCACATATTCCCGCACCGTTGACTCCGCCACCTGGCACCCCGGCAACTCGGCCAGAATCCGCTGATAAATCCGGCGTGCCGTGTGTCGTTGCTTGCGCGGCGCCCGGCCATCCCCTTCCAGAATCGCCTCAATAAAGGGCAGGGCGGCCGCCAGTCTTGGTCTCTTCCTCTCCGGCTTCTTCCGGTGCGGGGGAAGCGCGTTCGCCAGCGCTTCTCGCACCAGGCGGCGGTGAACTCCAAACTTTCGGGCTACACCCTGAATCGTGCCAATCCCAAACTCGTACTCTCGCCTGATCTGTTCGAATAGCTCCACCTTGGCGCTCCAATCCACCGCCTCCTCCGTTCTGGGCTGAGCCCAGAACAGAGTACTCGGCTTAATTCCCAGGGTGGGCCAAATCAGGCCATCACAGTGGGCCAAATGAGGGTATC
>CAYGYP010000276.1:0-3517 GCA_964354115.1 uncultured Candidatus Bathyarchaeia archaeon
TCACGGTCTTCACACTTCTGATAATGACTTAGAGCGGTTCATAAAACTTTACCCCAACCAACCCAACGCGCAGTAGTCTTCTTTGAAGAAGCCTGAGACAGCGTGTGTGGACGCGAGATGTGTGCTGGGAGATAAAAGTTGATTTCAAAGAGCTGTATCAACGGGATTCCCTGTGGGTGCATGACAATAGATCTCGACTTAGAAAGACTTTAAGAGACACGCGCGCGCTCGTTCAGACAAATGAGAAAATAATCCAAAGATGCGCGCTAAATCATTTGTAACAATTGATGTTCTTTTCAACATTGCTCTAAGAGGTCTCAAGTTTCAGTTTGTAACAAAAAACGTAGCCAAAAAAAATTCGTGCGAAGTCCTTAGCGCGCGCTGTTAGCTTCAACAAATGCGCTCAAACTGAAAGAGCAAGCACAAAACTGAAAAGGGTGAATTGACAACAACACGAAGCACGCGTGAAGACTGTGGGGCTTTGGGGCAAGGCAAATGCGCTCATACGATAATGATCTGAACAGTTTACTTCAGAAGACGGAAGACATTCTTCGTCAAGCACAGAACTCGCTAAGAACTCTCTACGATGAGAATGGTTTGAAATACGACGGCAAAGGTATGAGCAGTGTGAAAGGCGATATTTATTCTAAGGTACTAGGCTCATACATTCAGAACCAGCTGGGTTACAGGATTGATTACGAACAGACGCTGGTAGGCAGAATTAGAGCGGATTTTGTGATCAACGATCTAATATCTGTTGAGGTGAAAAGTATGGGAGTCTTTACCAGCGTTGAAGATCTTGCCAGAAGGTTTGAAAGGATAGTCAAAGCAAAACCAAATATGAAGCATTGTGTTGTAGGATTTCATCATACTCATAACTGGGTTAGCAAGATTAAGAAACGATTAGCGCCGTTGGGCGTCGAGCATTTTATGATGACCGACTCCAAAAATGAAATTTATGGCAAGGAACTGGAAAGATTCGTCAATTTCATAAAGGAAAATGGTGTCTAGCACAGTAACTTGCGCATGAAGAAACTACGTCACAAACATTCTAGACTCCTCAAAAATGATGGCGTTGATATTTTCCCTTTGAAAAAAGGAAAAAACTGGATTGCTACAGGTTCGTTACAGCATTTTGTTACAAAAGCACGTTAAAAACCGCTGTTTCTCGGACTCTGCCAAGCCTTTGAGCTGCTTAGAAACAAGCTTGATCTCATCATCCAAAGGCTTCAAAACCCGCGCGCGCTCACTATCTTACTCTCTTCCTGTTTCTCCGAAGCAAGCGTTTGTTTGGGAGTTTGGGTTTCTTCACACGTTCTGCATCCGTCGCAGCCAAGACTGGACCCTCAAAATGATTTTGCCTCTCGGTTCTCTTAAAGCTAGTGTACACCGCGCGCAAAGACATTTGTAACAATTCAACATTCTTTCAACATCACAGAAAGTCTCTTCTGACTCTCAGATTGTAACAAAAGCGTCGTCAAAAAAAATTTTTGGAACTGACTGTAACCGTCAAGTCTTGAGCAGTTCAGTCCTTCCACCTTTATCTAAAAGTTCTTGCAGAAGCAGAGCGCGCGCTTTTGTGCCCCAATTGAGAAACCAGGAAATCAGAACTGCTCCTCCGATGTTTCGTAAAAGTTAAAGCTGAACCAAAGCAAATGAGAAGCTGGTGCGAATGTGGAAAGTGAAGTTGAAAGACGGTAGAGAAGTCAAGCTCAGATTTCTGAAGGCGGATGACAAGAATGAGCTTTTCCAGATGTTTTCTTCTATGTCTGATGACGCTCTTGAATGGAGTATGGCACCATACACGATTGATGTTATCCAGAGATGGATAAGCAACTTGCAGAACCTGATTCCGCTCATAGCAGAATATGGCAAAAAGGTAGTTGGCTATGCGGCTATTTACAGATTTCCGGCTCCAAGAAGGAAGGGTGTTGGAGACTTCGGTATCTATCTGCATCAAGATTTTCACAATGTTGGATTGGGAACGGCAATGACGGAAAGGGTTCTCCAACTCGCAAGAACAGAAAAGATGCGCAAAATAGAATTGGGCGTCGTGGCAGACAACAAAACTGCGATACGTCTCTACAAGAGTTTCGGTTTCAAAATCGAAGGAGTAAGCAAAGACTCATTTCTCGGTCGTGATGGAAAGTATCATGACCTCGTTCACATGGGAGCAATATTCAAGACCTAGGAAAGCAATTTACTCATTGACGTGGAAGAAGGGACTTCTGCCTGAAACTCAGCAGGTTTGCAGGAATCATTCTCATAAATGCTGAAGCCAAAGTCCTTCTGCAGCTTAGGTGTAAGGATGAACGGCTATATCCAAATTGTTGGACTTTGCCAGGAGGAAAAGTTGAAAAGGGAGAAAGCCCAGAACAGGCAATAGTCAGGGAAGTGAAGGAAGAGTTGAACTGGGATCTTCGCGACTACAATCTCTTTAAGACCATGGTTGAAAATGCTTCGGATGAGACCATTGAACGCCATATTTACTGGGGTAACATTTCTGAGAGAGTGGAAAATCTAAAACTCGGCGAGGGAGCTGCCCTGAAGTATTTCACTCCAAAGATGATTTCAATACTTAAGGTCGCTTTTGACCTCAAACCAGTTATCATGGACTTTCTGAGGACCCATGCGTCCTCCATCGCGACGGATTGTTATTTCTAGATGGGAACCGGGCAACTGAGTAGGGTATGAAAAACCCCAAAATGCTTTTCGAGACTGAAAGGAGATTGATTTGCTCCGTGAACCTGTCTAACGCGCCTACGCTGACTTTTGCGAGTCCCCCCTCCTTAAAAGAACGGTTTTGGCACGAGCTGGGGATCACCAGCTAAGTTTTTATCGTCATTGCGGGAATATTCTCTCAGTACTTCCGCGCGCGAGTCTGATCCTGAATGGAAGAGGCCAGAAAAATCAAAACCAGAGCTAAGCCACGTGGAGTGAAGTTCTGCCCAAGATGTGGTTCGCCCAACATCTATTGGGCTCGCGGTCTGCCGCAACTGTGGTCCATTTGGGAGTGCAGAAATTGCGGTTACTATGGAGCATTCATAGTCGAAGATGGCAAGATGTCACAAAAAATTCAAGAAGAATACGCGAAAAAACACGTTTGCACCGACAAAACGCAGAGATAGATCATTTGCTATTTCGATCTTTACAGCTTGATGCACGTAGCGCGCCTTTGAAAGGGAAGAGGCATGATTTTGAGAAGCCGCTGGGCATAGTCGAGAACGACTTTAACTTCGATGTTTTCTTCGTGTTCCAGCTGCCTCACGTGTTCAGCGATGTCGGAGTATCCTTTGCGATCCTCGATGCTTGTAACGCTTCCACAGAAGACTTAAGCTCTTCAATCTGCTTCTCAATGTTCTCCCACTTCTCATAGCCCGCCAGCAGCGGACCGTAGTCCTTGGCTGCTTGAAAAATAATGCGAAACCGCTCAAGCGCAAGCTTGTCAACTTCAACTAGGCCGCAGACCTGCTCGAAAGCCGTGCTGAACAGCTTGACAGCGTTTTCGATGCTCAAA
>CAYGYP010000277.1:0-3486 GCA_964354115.1 uncultured Candidatus Bathyarchaeia archaeon
TTTCCTGACAAAGGACTACGTCAAAGCCAAGACGTTAGAAAGGACTTTTCAGCTCGTAGACAAACTCCAGAATCTTGAGCAGCAGCTCCAAACCCTTGGAGACCAGAAAGCAAGAGCTGAGACTGAGAAGGCTCATGTTGAGAACGAAATTGCTCAGACGCAGCGAACAATGGCTGAGCTTAAAGGCAAAGGAGGCCTAGATCAGCTGAGTCAAATGGACACTGAGATACGAGCCTTGAGCAATGAAGTGAGGCAGAGCCTGCAGCATCTTCAAAAACCTTTCATCAAACTCCAGTCGCTTGCACTTCATGGCGAAGGAAGCGGCTTAACACCTGAAGAGCTTAGCAAGCTCAATCAGTACATTGAAGATCCATTTAAAGCTCTTGCAAATGAGGAAGCTAGTTATCCACTGCTAAGGCAAATTCTGAAGAAAATGACTCGCGCACTGTCTGAAGGAAAACTAAAGCTCAAGCCAGAAAAAATCCGAAAGGCAGAGCAGGTCACAGAAAACATACTCATGAAGAACTCTGTCGCGGCTCTGCATGAAAGGAGCATGAAAGCGACGACGCTTCATAGACAATTGTCCACGTCTGCTGAAGTCACAGAGACGGGAAAAAACCTATTGAAACTTGGAGAACAGCTTGACGGACTGGAAAGGAAAAGGAGGACCATAGAGGGAGAGCAAATCACACTGGAACGAGCATGCAAAGAGACCGCGGAAAAGATCCAAAATCACGAAGCTGAAATCGAAAAGAACGCGTTCGACTTCACCAATAAAAGGATTCAGCTTCAATAATCTGGGCGAAACGCTTGGCCACAGACTTCTCCCAAATCATCAAGCAATCGCTGAAAGCTCGGTGTGAAGTCTTCGGCAAGCTGGTTGAAGATGCCACGTGTTTGCTCTGCAAAGAAAACGGAAGAGTTGGCAATCTTAACATTCTAGGAAGGCTTGTAAAACTGAACTCTGCAGGCAGTGCGCTCATAGTCGGAGATCTCCACGGAGACCTTGAAAGCCTGATCGACATTTTCAACGAAAGCAAGTTCCTGAAGAGGTTGGATCAAACTGACGATGCTGTTCTGATCTTCCTCGGCGACTACGGCGACAGAGGCTCTTATTCAGCAGAAGTCTACTATACCGTATTGAAACTGAAGCTTCTCTACCCGAAGCAGGTTGTTCTGATGCGCGGAAACCACGAGGGGCCAGATGATCTTATGGTTGACCCACATGATATTCCATCGCAGTTTCAAATCAGATTTGCCGAAAAATGGGTTGAGACATACGCGGGAATCCGCAAGTTGTTCGCATGCCTGTATAACGCAGTGGTTGTTGAGGAGCGGTATCTCATGATTCATGGAGGGTTGCCTCCGAAAATCGAAAAGATCGAGGATTTGGCATACGCTCACCTTACGCATCCCAAGCAGAATTTTCTTGAAGACATGCTTTGGAGCGACCCTAATGAGATGGTTAAGGAGACGTGCGCATCACCGAGGGGTGCAGGGAAACTCTTCGGCGAAAACGTAACCCGCAGAGTGCTAGAAAGGCTCGACGTCAAGATTCTGATAAGGGGTCATGAGCCCTGCCAAGAAGGCTTCAAGATCGATCATAACGGCAAGGTCTTGACGCTGTTTTCACGCAAAGGGCCGCCATACTTCAACGCTTATGGAGCATACTTGGACATGGACCTTTCCAAAAAGCTGGAAAATGCAGAGCAACTGGTCCAATACATCCACAAATTCTGAGCAGCGTTCTTCGCAGAAACTTTAAGAACGTAGTCTGGCTAGCATCTCCCACGGGTTTAGACTGCACAGAAGGTTTGTTTTTTGAGATTTGGAATTGCAACGCGAAACAAGAACTCTTGGAGTTCCATTCAGCTTCAAAAAGCCCTGGTCAAACACAACATTTCTCATTTGTGCTTCAGCTTTCCTAGGTTAACAACGCGTGTGGGGTACAAACCAAAAATGGAGGTTGACAAAGTTAACATATTGGAAGACCTAAACGCGCTAATCATTCGTCCAATCGGACGCGGTTCCATAGAAGAGCTAGTTTTCAGGATGGATATTCTCTACAGACTTCAACGTTTAGGCTTATACATCATAAATCCACCCGAGGCAATTGAGCACTGTGTCGATAAGTATGACGTTCTTGCGCTCTTGGAAGAAAACAACTTGCCCGTGCCGCGTACCGTGACCACGGAAAACGTTAATGAAGCGTCGAAAGCTTTTGATGAATTAGACAGAGACGTCGTTATCAAGCCGTTGTTTGGAAGCAGAGGCATAGGCTCCACAAGGATCAGAGACCCTGAAATAGCATGCTCGGTCTTCAATGCAACAAGGTTCTATCACGGCGTAATCTACCTCCAGGAATTTGTGCCCCATGGCTTCTCTGATATTCGAGCCCTTGTAATTGGCGGTCGAGTGGCTGCGGCAATGAAGCGAGTGGCGAAGACCTGGAAGACCAACTATAGTCAAGGAGGTCGGCCAGAGGGAGTGGAACTTGCCAAAAACATTGAGAATCTGGCTGTCAAATCTGCAGAATGCGTCGGATGCAAAATCGCTGGCGTGGACATCCTCGAAAGCCCAAAAGGGTCAGTTGTCGTTGAAGTTAATAGCCAACCAGGATGGAAGGGCCTACAGTCTGTTGCAAGCATCAGTATAGCCGACGAGATCATTGACTTCGTTCTGTCGGAATTGAAAAGGTGAAACTCATGTTGGAAATTGAAATTACGAGAATAGATGTTCCATCTGGAAAAGCCAAAAAGATGAGCGATTATGTCGCTGAAGAAAAACCGTTGTGCATTTTTATCAACAAAACACAATACGCAACGATCTTCTGTTCTCCATCAAATCTGAAGGAGATGACTGTAGGCCACCTACTTTCTGAGGGCATCATAAAGTCAGTTCAAGAGATTGACGAAGTAAGCTTGAGAGCCAATGAAACAGTTTGCAGGGTCAAGCTGAAGTCAAACATCAACATAGAAAAAAGACAAACATTTTCAAAGATGCTCTATCGAGTAATTGGCTCAGCGTGCGGCAGCTCATTATCCTATCAATTTTCCGGAAAGCTCCCAATAGTTGAATCTCGTTTGAAAGTTGAAGCCAAAACGATCTCAGACTGTGTCAATCGATTGAATTTCAACGCTGAAACCTTCAGAAAAACCGGTGGAGTACACGTGGCCGCGATTTACGATAGCACTGGAGAAGTTGAAGCTTTCGCGGAGGATGTCGGTCGACACAATGCGGTAGACAAAGCAGTTGGAATCGGAGCGCTAAAGGGTACTGATTTTAGCACGAGCTTTCTCGCTCTGAGCGGTCGAATGACGGGGGACATGGTTCTTAAAGCGGCAAGAGTGGGCTTACCAATAGTAGCTTCTCTCGCTGCCGCAATAGATTCTGGCGTAGCAGTTGCTAAGGAAGCAGGCATAACTCTAATAGGGTTTGTTCGAGGGAACCGCATGAATATTTACAGTTTTCCTGAAAGAATCGCAG
>CAYGYP010000278.1:0-3442 GCA_964354115.1 uncultured Candidatus Bathyarchaeia archaeon
TGTAGACGACCATGTTATGCCTCCAGTAAGAGATGTTACGTGCACGCACAAGTATATTCTTCAGAATCTTCCACCGTTTGGCGTCAGAGGAAGCTTCTATGAAAAGTGTGCTAGAACTCTTCCCGCTTAAAGCTTCGATCTCACGGTTGAAGTACGTCATAAACGTAAAGAGATTGTAAGGACTATTCTCGTAGTAAACCTTCGGGGAGTCCGTATGCGAATGACAGTCAACTGTACTTATCTTCTGCATCTCCTCCAGAAGATGTTCTCGTATATTATCGCCTTTCATCCAAATTCCTCCAAGTTCTTTTATTCCTATTCTCTATCAACATAAAAGCTATACCGCATATTTTTCAGTCACTTTGGCGGCTATCTGTGCCCACTCCCAGAGACGCTGAGGCTGGTACCTTACGGTACTAATGTCCTTCATGTGTATCTCCATGATACATTTTTTGGCTTTTTCCAGCTTCTTTTCCATGTCCTTTCGCACTGTCTCCGGATCCCAGACCGAGGTGGCAAGTAATGCGGGATTAGGTTTCCAGGCGAATACAATTTCATCTCGGATGTTTTCAACAGCTTTATCAAAGTCTGCAAAGGGACTCACGGAAATTTTCAGCAACCTAGGGATGTTCCGTTTAATGACATCAACCTTATGGTGAAGCGGTTCACAGCAACCGTAAAAGTTGTATCCGAACCTTTCATACCAGCGAGCTTCATGCTTTAGTGCGAATTCTTCATGCATTGCTGGAGACGCTGCTGCAAAAATCTGGGCTGCTCCCACACCCCATAATTTCATTGGAGAAGCCTGTAGAAGTCCAAGCCTTTCATACTGGTCTAGTCGATGAAGCCATACGGTAACCATCCTGTCAATGATACTGTGCACATAGTCGGGTCTTCGAAACATGTCTATCATGATTTCTTTTATTCCTGTCCATCGAACAATCTCGTCCCATGGAGCAAACCAGAAACATCTTTCGCTTCCACGTTTAATCAAGGGCATTCCGCGCTTCTCTACGGGCAAAATGCCTTCAAATATGTTACTCCGCATCCGGTATTCTTCTTCGGTTCTTTCTTTGTCAAACGTTATTTTGGGCATTTTGATCTTTTCAATATCTTCTTCATCTTTGATCTGTACATGAAAATGACGGGATACTATATCGCTGTTCACATCTGTTCTCGCAATATCAACTTCCTCGGTGATACCAAAGCCTGTATCATGAATGCAGAGGGACTGCTCGATCACAGGCTCAACCACCATGTCGCCCTGCATATGCCTCCACTGGTAAAGGGTACGCCTCAGATCCGTCTCAATGCCCTGACAGAAAGGATCCTTTGTTCTTAGCTTAAGTTCATCATTAATATCCACCTCATGCCATGGAAGCTCGTAAATATGGATAACTGGTTTGGCCTTTTCCAAATTATTTATTCTACTGAGTAATTCCCTGCGCTGTTCGTTGATGGGCATAGCTGCAATCTCGGCAATCTGTTTTCCAAGCTCACGTAGGATATCACTGTCTTTTTTTGAATAGCTCATTGTAATTTCCTCATTTCAAACCATGTTTTCTTTGTTGCACGAACTGAAAAGCATTTTCTCCAAGGACCTTTATGCGTGCATTGGTTTTCGTGTTTACCCATTCCGCATATTAGTGAGCTAGCTAGCTTGATGGCTCCATCTTGTCACTTTTTAACATTAACCTTTATCCATGCAAGGTTTCGTTGCCCGCCTGCGAGAACCTTTGGGTCTCCGCCAAGATCGCTGGTCACTCTTAAGGCTACATAATAGTTTCCAGATTCTTTGAACGTGTAAGTGTACGGAGTGTCAACTTGGGAGCTTGGCTTTTCCAAACGGACTTCGCTGTAGAAGTCTTTCAGGTTCGGGCAGTACCATTCATATTTAATTATTTTTCCAACGGGAGCTTCTCCTACACCATTGAACTCTACAGGTTTCCCTAGAGAGACCGACGCATTATCGTATTGTTCATCAACGTTTATTCGGTTGATCGTTGGTTGTAATCCCTTCCGTTTTGAAGCTGTCTTTGGCATAATCAATGCCTGTTCGGAAGACAATTCCGCTACGCTGCTTGGTGGAGGAGGGACATCATTTTCTACCCAGTTTAAAAGGTAATCTATTGAACGCCCCATCATGGGGTAGAAACTTACTAATCTGAATGATTCGTCCTTGTCTGCAGGTGTCCCATGAGTTGAATTCTCAACGAAATAATAGCGGTAAGAGGCATCTAGGTTGGCGCTTTTCCATTTCTTTACTTTATCAAGGTAATTGAAGAATACAGGTGGCCAAACAATTATGTCTTGAGCTGCAAAGACCGCAATCATCTTTCCTTTAAAGTTTCCAGTCTGGGAATGTTTCATCTTCAGGATCTCTCTGGTTTTTTTTGGTCTTTGGATATATTTTGGTTTCCCGTTGCAAAGAAAATCGGGTGGCCTATAGCCATCTTCAACCAATGTTATAATGTGACGACAATAGTTTCTGAAGCTAAGAAGGTTTCGATTGTCAATTACGTACTTGTCTCCAACACTTATTCCTTCAGGAAACCCGCCTGATTCAGTTGAGAGGTATATGATGTCATCCACATTGAGAGGCACATGGAAACTTTTGCCTGAAAGTTTTCCTGTTTTGAAGGTGACGGTGTATCCGGTCAGTTCTCCTGCATCAAATTTTCGTGTTCCCCTGAATCCAAAAGGTTTCTCTAGTAGATCCGACATCACTGTGGGTATAGAACTCGCATCGATTTTTGGGTCAACGGTTAATGGTTGGATTGCCTCCTCATCAACTTTTGGACCGGGAAGGGATGGTGGTGGATCTTTGAATGTGTAGACTTTGAGAACCTCTCCTTCAATACCTTCGACCACTTGACCTTCAACTTCACGGTCATATCCCGCATATCCCTTTTTCGTCCAAAAGTCTCTGTAATAAACGCGTTCGGAGCTGAGACGTAGAAGTTCCTGGAAAAATACTGCTAACGAATTTAAAGCACTATAGAAGTTGGGTTTATTCATTTGCCATTCTGCCCCTCTTGGGAATCCTGCGTTGTACAATTTCCGTAAACCTTCCTTCTGTTCTTCAGTGTCCAGCACCGAGTATGGATTGCCATGTCCGCCTACATCTGTAGCTTCCGAAATTTCCCCGAACTTATGCTTCAAAATAGGGCTGTACTTACTGAGGAGAGATATGTAATAGGTTATTATGCTCCAGTTAGCTTGAACAACAGCTACTCCACCATCATATACTTCGGGGTATTTTTCCATGAGAATTGTGGTTCTTTGCCCGCCGCCAGAACCACCAACAACATAAATGAAGTCTGGATCTACTCCATAAACCTCTTTAACGATTTTTTTGGCGAATAACATGGCTGCGTAGTTGGATTTGTGTGCAACCTTCTCAAATTGTCTGTACCCTATCTTTGATAAATTGCTTCCAACA
>CAYGYP010000279.1:0-3442 GCA_964354115.1 uncultured Candidatus Bathyarchaeia archaeon
GGTTGAGGGAAGGGTCTCGGTGGATCGCCTGCGGAAACTCATCGACCTCCTTCTCCGTGTAATATGGCCGATGATAGAGGGGGCATCTATCCTGACCGAACTTGGCTTGATAGAATTCCGTCTTTTTTCCAGAGGTGCAATGATAATAAACATAAGTCTTCGTCTTGCCAGTGCTTTTCAAGGTTTTGTTCTGCTCGTCACCCACCATAGCACACCCACAAAGGTGGCATTGGAGCAGCCCCTTATACTTGAAGTCCCTGCCCCACTTGACGACTGTGCTTTTCCCGGCAAGAACCTCTTGAACCGTATCGAAGAGAGCCTTAGAGATAATTGGCTCATAAGTCCCTTGGTTATCATATTCTTTGCCACCCCACCTGAAACGCCCATAATAAAACGGGGTTTTGAGATAACGGCGGATTTCTTCGTGCATAAGAACTCGATCATGCTTTGACCGCAATCCTAGGCTCTTCATTTTTTCAGTAATTTCTCGAAGTGTATATTCGCCGGTACTATAAAGCTTAAATAGCTCCTTGATAAAACGTCCCCTTTCTGGGTCGACGCTAATTATATTCTTCCACTTACCACCGACCATTTCGGGCTTATAGGTGTAGCCAAGAGGAGCAGCGGCGGGGTATTCGCCCTTTTCAACCTTTTTACTCTGGGAGTCGATGACCTTTCTCCGGGTCTTTGCCGAACTCTTTTTGGCATCAACTTGGTCATGTTCAAATGCAGCGGTCTCCTCAAAATCATTGGGGTCGTTGGGGTCGAAGGATGTTCCACTGATAGCGTTATGGAATCTAACCTTGGTCCCTTTGAGTAGGACATAATCTTCGGTGTTCCTTGATATCCGGTCGCCAAAGGCAAAAATAACATTCAAAATCTTTTGAGTTTTTATGAAATCCAACATCTTATAGAACTCAACTCTGGCATTGAGCTTCCAGCCGGATCGGGCCTCTCGGAATTCCTTTATGATTTTGAGATGATTATTTCTTGCGTATTGCCGACAGCTGTCCTCCTGAACCTCGGGGGAGAACTTTTCATCCTGGCCCTTGGTGGAAACGCGTATATACGCTACCGCCCGGTTATCAGAAGAGCTGCTTTTCACTTCCATCTTACCTATATTATAATAGAAGTTCTAAGTATAGTCAAGTGCTTTAGAAATATCGTTTCCCCCCTTAAAATATCTGCGACGCCTGCTTGATTTTTTCATCCGCCTCTCGGTCATTTGCCAGATCAACATATCGATTTGCGCTGGCTGAATCCTTCTGCCTCAGGTGCCTGGCGATCCGGTTCGAACTGAGGTTCAGCAAGGCAAGTTGGCGGCCTCGGCTGTGCCTCAGATCGTGTACGCTATGTTCCTTTATTCCAGCCTTCTGACAAATGCGCTTGAATAATGATTGAACGCCGATTGCCGTCATAGCCGCAGTCTCTAGGTATCTGTGAGGGAACAGGTACGGATTTTTGGGATGAGCCTTCCTGACCTTCAGGTACATCTTGAGCTTGTGCCAAAGCTCCGACGGGACCTCCTCATAACTCCGTGTTAATCCGTTTTTGACTGCTCTGATCGTGATGATCAGATTTTCAAAATCAAAGTTGCTCAGCTTCAGTTCTGCTGCCTCTCGGGAACGCAGTCCGAAAAATAGAATCGCGTTGAATAAGAAACTGTCTCGCTTTGATCGACTGGCAACCTTGAAGAACGCCGTGAGTTCGGCGTCGCTGAGGAACCGGGTTCGCCCGTTCAGTGCCGTTCCCACAGGTCTTCCTCTTAATCGTTTCATCTGTGATCACCAATTAAGAGGCAGGAGGGGGCAAGCGTTCAGGGGCCTGCACGCAAGGGGAACGCGTCGGCACGCCTGCCGTTTCCTCCCGCCTCATGTTCGCATTTCATGATATAGCAATCACTTACGCAATTAATATAATGGCACTAAATGTACAAATCAAGTCCCTATCTTCCAGTAGACAAGTTTACGAGTATTTGAAGATCAAGAAAAAATTGATTTTGTCTAGATACGAAGCAGGAAAGGGAGCAGAAAGAGAAGTTCCCATGTTTAAAGATTTACCAGAGCCAAGTAAGGAAGCAAGAGCAGAAGGTGGTTCAATTATTGGCCACCAAATTGCCACGTGGTTAGGCGCTAACTGGAAAGCGTGGAAGATTGATGATGCTACGCCTTACCTGGTCTGACCTAAACTCGGCTTGACATCCATTGGCAGGAGCGGTCTAATAACCTCATCCTAATCAAGGAGGGGATTTCATGAAACGCGTTGCTTTTGCAGTCAGTTTGGCTGTCTTGGTCTTCGGAGTTGCTATCCTGGCAAAAACACAGACCGAGAGCGTGGAACAGGAGTTGATAAAACTAGAGAATGAGTGGGTCGAGGCTGTCGTCAAACGCGACACTGCATCATTGGACAGGATAATAGCGGATGACTACATAGGCATAAATGATGGTTCCGTCTTTGCCCCTACAAAGGCTCAATACATTGAGTACGTAAAGTCCATTAAAGAAGAGATATTACCCGTTGTAATCGAAGAATGGAAGGTCTGCGTTTATGGAGACGCAGCAGTGGTCATGGCCCGCGTCACGATGAAGATGCGATTAGCGGGCAAAGAGACGACCTATCAATCGCGATTTACTGATACCTGGGTCAAGCGTGCTGGTCGCTGGCAGTGTGTAGCCGGGCACAATTCGACGATAGCACAGAAATAGCGCATCGGCGAACATACATTATTTGACACTCGCTGTCTGATCAAGTATTGGTCAGACCACCTTACCTGGTCTCGTAGACACCCTACGACCCCTCGGAAACCACTCTACAATCCGTTGTACAAGGGTTTTCAGTGTCACCAAGGTAATTTTATGCCCCTCTTGCCAAAAATCGATTGTAGAGGATATCAGACTGTGAAGATCAGTCCCTTAATCGGAAAGAGTTTATTCGTAGAGAGACCATGCCTTAACCGGGGCCTCTGGCCTCCATGCGCCTCAAAAGGAATTCATTCAAATCAGAATTGAAAATTTAGTTTTGTCTATTAACAAAATCTTCGGACCCCAGGATATATACCCCATGGTTTTGTGCTTTATTTCTTGCCTTTCGGTCGTCAATCACTAAGGGCAAGTTGCGAGCCATTGCTATAGTAATCGCAGCCGCATCTGCATCATGAATACCTACTTGGCTCCTTATCCGCAAGTACTCTATTTCCTCGTTCCCATTAAATTGAACTACGACAGCAGGATAATTCATAACAAATTTGCATAAGGGGTCACTCCGAGGGACATCAGCACAAGTTAATTCATTGGCGACTTTTTGTGGAATAATAATATCGCCCACGCGGGACCGAATTGTATTCATTTTATGCTTATTTTTGATATTTATAAGCGAAGATGAATCAAATACCGTTTGAAAAAGTCCGACTTGGAATTTTCCCCTTCTCATGAAGTCTTTTCTG
>CAYGYP010000280.1:0-3438 GCA_964354115.1 uncultured Candidatus Bathyarchaeia archaeon
AGATTTATCCCGGCGCTGCTGTCGCGCAGCGGCATCAAAATCATCGAGATACCGGTAAAGCATATCAACCGGCCCCACGGAGCCAGCAATTATGGAATCTCCAGAACTGTAAGGGTCGTCTTCGATTTAATAACGCTGCGGTTCCTGCTCGGATACGTCACCAAGCCATTGCATTTTTTCGGCCGGCCGGCTGTCTATTCGATTCTGCTGTCCTTGGCATTGTTCGCCTATATACTCTATGATAAATTCGTCTATAAGGTGCCGATTACAGTTGCACATGCACCGCTGACGGCTTTGGCAGCGATACTCTTGCTGATTGGCGCCATATTCATCACTACAGGACTGATAGGCGAGATGATAAGCAGGGTCTATTTTGAATCAACAAACAAAAAAATATATTCGGTACGCAAGGTACACCGAAGAGAAAATTTAACTCCATAGGACGCCTTACGGCGGGCAGATTAAACGTGGGAAAGAAGAAAAAACAATCACTGGCCGCACTGTATGTTATTTTAGTCGTAACGGCAGCGATGATTTTTTTGGTCAGGCATTTTCATATCAAGAATTTTCTTATCATAGAGCCGGACATCCTTTATACCAGCGGCCAGCCGAAAGGGATGGATTACACGCGACTGCTTTATAAGTATCATATAGCGACAATTGTAAATGTTCGCTCCCCTGCCGAGCATAGAGACAGAAACTGGTATAATGAGGAAGTAATCTGGACCAGAAACAGCGGGGTAAAATATATCGAACTGCCTATAAACAAGAGTAACTATTTCCCCAATCAGCAGACCATTGACAGGTTTTTTGACATAATGTCCGACAAAACCAACCTGCCGGTTCTCCTGCACGGAAGCGGAGATGATAAGAGGATTGCTATGCTCACGGCAGTATGGCTGAAGAAGAATCAAAAATGTACCGCCGAGGAAATTACCTCGATAGTAAAAAAGATTGTAAACAGGCGCGAACTAACAAAAGCTGAGGCGGAATATATCCGTTCCCTGACAGAATGAAAATATCCTACGATATACCGTCGTCATCTTTTATCAGCGGGGCCGATTTGTGAAATAATGCCCTGCTTTTACTCCTCCGGCCCGGTTCTTCCCTGTGATACACTTCTCTAAAACGGTTATCCCGAGCTAATTCTTTCAGGCGACCTGAGTCCGCTACAATCCAGTCTCCCCTTTGATAACAGTTATATAATCCATTCGCATCTGATACGACCGGAACAGGTTTGCCGAAATAGTATACAAAGTTGCCCGATATGCTTTTATAAGCGACCAAGTTTGCGGTCGGCGGGATTGTCCGCGCCACTTTTTGGGAGAAGTCGCGCGAATATTTAAACACGTCCATAATAGGTGCGAAACTAACGTGTGAAATCATACCCCAGACAAGAACGCCGGCGAAAACCGCCGTGCAGCCCCAGCCGTTCTTTCCTTTGGCGAATAACGCCGCTATTATAGCGGCAGTTACTATCGTTACCGACGAAAGTATCAACATCTTGTGAAGATTCACGGGGCTTACTTTGGCTATGTAAATGGTCGCTGTGATAATGCCGACAACCGCAATTGCGAGATGTCCCTGAAGTATTTTTACGACAAATTTGCGCTCGTAAGCTTTTTGACCGAAGACCATATCCTCAAGCAGAATACCAATCAAAATTGCCAGAGCAGGCATCGATGGCAGAATATAATGCTGGCGTTTGCCTCCATTGATAGTAAGAAATATGAAGTCCGCAACAAACCACAACCACAAAAATTGCATCACAGGTCGTTTCTTGTTCCAAACCTTGTAGAAAGGGGCAGCCAGCGCCAGCGGCAGGAAAACAACCCAGGGCGTTATGTATTTGAACATTATAAGAAAATAAAAATAAAGCGGATAATCTCCTTTTGCATAAGTTCCGAAGAGACGGTCGACAAATTCATGCCTCCATATTATTAAATTCCAGTTCAGTTTGTGAGCCATAGCCAGCAGCCACGGCAATACGACGGCCAGAAAAACAATCAATCCCGCCACCGACGCCCAGTTAAACAGCTTTCTCCATTGCCGGAATATGGAAACATAAAAAAACAGCGGAATCAGAACCAGCGGCAGCGGCGCCGGCCCTTTAGCCAGGTTTCCAAGAGCAAAACTTATCCAGAATATAAGCATATACACGACCTGTCTGTTTCTGTTGTTTTCGGTAATAGCTGAGTAAAAACTCAGAAAGCACAGCAGAATAAAAAATGTCAGAACCATATCTGGGCGGGCATTATGTGAATAGCGGATATAACACAGCGATGTCGCCCAAACTGCCCCGGAAATTGCTGCGATGCGAAAAGACAGCCACTGATTTACAAAATACAGGATAACCGCAACTGAAAAAAACGCAAAGACAGCGCTTGGCAGTCTGGAGGTAAATTCGTCAACTCCGCCGGTTATCCTGGCAAGACCAGCCACGAGCCAGTATGATAACGGCGTTTTTACAATGCGAAAATGACCGTTGAAGGTAGGCCGAACCCAGTCGCCGCTTTCGAGCATCTCTCTGGCAGTAACAGAAACGTAACATTCGTGGTCGTCTAATGTCACCTTGGAAAGCATCCACGAGGCGTTCACCGCCGACAGCAGTAATAAACAAATCACAACCAAAGTTCTGGATTTCTGTGAAGTCGAGTTATCTCCAATCACATCGGAATTCATAAAATACCTTAATTCGAAACGAATATCTGCGGCAGGGGCGACGGCACACTGTCGATAACACCCATCTGCCGGAGCAGTGTAGCCAGTTCCTTCATATTACTGTTCAGATACGACAAAAGAACCTTATCATCTTTGGGGTCCCACCCATAACGCATCATTTCATCAACAACAGAAGCTGCATCCTTTTTCTCCACAAGCAGCTGATAAGCGGCGATTACCCCGCCTGTTCGCTGCACGCCGGCACTACAGTGTACCAGCACCGGCTTTTGCTCTTTCTTCGACCGGCATATCGCGGCTATTGCTTTTGCGTAATTATTGATGTCCCCTGTGCCGTCGCCGCCCAGCGGGAAGACCACCCTTTCGATGCCCAGTTCAGCAGCTACCTGTTTTTCGCTTGCTTTATCGACATTGTTCGCAGAATCCGCCGACAGACTTACAATCGTCCTGATTTTATATCTGACCAGAACCTCTTTAATCAGCGATGAGGAAATCTGACCGCTGCGGTATATGCGGCCCTGTTTGACGATGCCGAAACGCCGCGGGACGAAATAGTTTTTAAGTCCCTGCTCCCAAAGCAAGAGGCAGCCAACCAACAGAATGACTGCCGCCAACATCGACTTAAATACAGTCCGGCTGAATATCGATTTCGGTTTTTGAGGTAAACGGCTGTCGTCCACCGAACACTCCTTTTCGCAGCTACATGAACTGTTTGTTACTTTATTAACCTGATGATTTTCTCCAGGTCGTTCGGTGATT
>CAYGYP010000281.1:0-3416 GCA_964354115.1 uncultured Candidatus Bathyarchaeia archaeon
ATGCAAGAGTGCATTAGGAACAGACACGAAAAACATCCCGTTGTCTGAAAAGCGTGGGCGGACAATGACTCTGCACGATTGACTGGCTATTTAGAATTCTGCGCCCGATTGAAACATATGGGGAACTAAGTTAATCAGCGCGTCATATCGGCCTTATTCTGCTTCTTCGTCCCACTCCTCATCGTCATCCAATTCTGTTTCTTCATCCAAATCCTCAGCTTCTCCTACCATGGTTTTTCACCACCTTCTCATTTCAAGCGAACCTCAGATGACATCAATTAGCATTAAGCTTTCTGAAGACGGAATATTCATTGAGAATAAGGATTTCCAGCACGCGTGCGTCTTAACTATTCGATCCAATACTCTCCTTTTCGGCCAAAGGTGGTTTGAATAGGTTTTCGTTCACCTTAAGGTTTGCAGTATTCGTTGAGGCACTTCTCCGAGCAAATGTGAATCGTAGCGCACGCTAACTGATGGCCCCCCCCTTCTTTTCAACGAGCCCAAAGAAGAAGCTTAACTCAACAATGAACCCAGCCTAGAGTTGAGGCTTCAATCCGTGCAAGTGAGAGTTTGCGAGGCAAATCGTGTAACAACTGGAAAACCTTTTTAGCGATATCACGAACAAACTAGTCTCTCAGCTTGGAAAAAGGTGAATGTATTGGCTGAAATCAGAAAGATCGCAGTTTTAGGTGCAGGTCTGATGGGCCACGGAATCACACAAGTGGCCGCTCAAATAGGTAAATACGAAGTCAGCATGCGGGACATCGACCAGAAATTCGTGGACACCGGCATGAACATGATACGTGAAAGCCTTCAACGTTTCGTCAAGAAGGGACAACTGACCGAAGCCCAAATGAACAAGGTTCTGACGAGGATTCATCCGTCAATAGACCTCAAAGAGGCAGTTTCAAAGGCTGATTTGATAATTGAAGCAGCGCCCGAAAACGTTGAGTTGAAAAGGGTAATTTTCCGCGATGTGGATAGCTATGCGTCACCTCACGCTATAATCGCTTCGAACACGTCGTCGGTGAGCATTACAGAGCTTGCCTCGGCAACAAAAAGGCCTGAAAAAGTATGTGGAATGCACTTCTTCAACCCGCCGCAGCTGATGAAGCTTATCGAGATAATAAAAGGGGCAAAGACCTCTGAAGAGACAGTTCACACCATTCTGGAAGTGGCACAAAGGATGGAGAAGGAAACGGTTCTCGTCAAGAAGGATTCCCCAGGCTTCATCGTGAACCGCATACTGATTCCTGCATTGAACGAAGCCGCTGAGCTGTACTGGGAAGGCGTCGCTGACAGGGATGACATAGACAAAGCCATTAAACTTGGGTTAAACTGGCCTATGGGACCGCTTATGCTGTTGGATTATATAGGCTCAGACACAACGTTGGCCATAGCGGAAGTGTTAACGAAGGAATTGGATCCGAAGTTTCATCCTGGCACTGGCCTCAAACAGATGGTCAAAGCCAAAATGCTTGGAAGAAAAACGGGCAAAGGCTTCTACGATTGGACACAGAAGTAACCAGGAGGATGGAAAAATGGCATTCAAGCTCATCCTTTACGAGAAAGACGAAGCAGTAGCAACGATCACACTGAATAGGCCAGAAACTTTGAACGCTTTCAGCAGGGAAGTCGTTGAGGAAGTTCTGCAGGCATTAGAAGACGTAAAGAATGATGAAAACGTTCGCGTAGTCGTCTTAACTGGGGCTGGCGAAAAAGCGTTCTCAGCCGGCGCGGACATAAAAGCCATGATAGGAATGAATGCTCTAAGAGCGAGAGACCTGTCGCTAATGGGTGAGAAACTCTGCCTTGCCCTGGAAAACTTGGAAAAGCCCGTTGTTGCCGCGCTGAACGGGTACGCTCTTGGCGGTGGCCTCGAAGTTGCTATGGCCTGTGACCTCAGAATTGCCTCAGAAAACGCTCGAATGGGACAAACTGAAATAAACATCGGCCTAATCCCAGGATGGGGTGGAACTCAAAGGCTCACTCGCCTGATAGGCAGGACAAAGGCGAAAGAACTTGTTTTCACGGGCAGAATGATTGATGCAAAGACTGCTGAACAGCTTGGCATAGTAAACATGGTCGTTCCGGCTGACAAGTTCAGAGAAACAGTCCGACAATTTGCCTCAGATCTAGCAGCGAAAGCGCCAGTTGCCATCAAAGTTGCCAAGGAACTGATCAATAAGGGCGCGGACATAGGTCTGCATTCTGCATTAGCGTTGGAACGCGAGGGGTTCGGCGTCGTAGCCTCCACAGAAGACCTGCAGGAGGGCGTCAAAGCCTTCACGGAGAAGAGGAAACCAGCATTCAAAGGCAAATAGATCACACAGCTCCCATCTTTCTTCTCGCATAATCCATTCTTCCGAAAGCCCGTCAAAGGATTTATATGAAAGCCAACAGAATCCAGCGACACAGCCCTTCAACAAGGTCATGTAAGGACTAGACACTCATGAAAGCCGTAATTTTCGGTCCACCAGGATCAGGAAAAGGCACTTACGCCTCACGACTGCAAGACAAGCTCGGCGCAGACGTAATCGCCATGGGAGACATCCTCAGGAAAATTATGAAAGGAAGCACATCATTAGGCCAAAAGGTCAAGGGCTTCGTTGAAAAAGGGTTGCTCGTTCCAGACGACATCGTAATAGAAGTCTTGAAGCAACGCTTAGCCAAGGCTTCTACAAAGAAGGGCTTCATCCTAGACGGCTTTCCACGCACAATTGAACAGGCCAAAGCTCTGGATAGCATCACCAAGATAGATGTTGTAATCCTGCTAACAGTGCCAGACTGGATAATCATCGAACGCCTATCAACCCGCAGAATATGCAGGAGCTGCAGCCAGGTCTACAATATCCGACATTTGAAACCGAAGGTGGAGGGGATTTGCGACAAATGTGGCGGACAGCTCTACCAACGCTCAGACGACACTGCTGAGGTCATAAAGGAAAGGACTCAGGTTTATGAACACCAAACCGAACCGATTCTGGAGCATTATAGTCAAAAGAAAACTCCTCTGATCGAGTTCAAGTGTGAGCGATTAGATACTCCTCCTGAAGTGGCTGTTGAAGAAATCATGATAGGATTAAGAAGACTCAAACTTGCAGGGTGAATCCTGAGTCAAAGGGCATCTGGTCTGACGTATTTGGCTCAAGTGGTTTCCACGATTGTTTTCTGCATAGTACTACATGATTGAAGGAGCAAAGACACACTGGAAAGGACTAGGCATTTTCACTATACAGGGGAAAAGTTGAACTGAAAAAAGTGAGTATTAATGATGGATCGGCGGGACAAACGTACCCGAAGGAGCATGGGTTTCTTGCATTGATGAAGACTCAATGTTCACCCAGTTCTTTCTTGCAGACTTCAGCGAAGTCTTTTCCCCAATTGTCGAGGGCTTCCAGTTTTCCGATGAAAAA
>CAYGYP010000282.1:0-3410 GCA_964354115.1 uncultured Candidatus Bathyarchaeia archaeon
TGAAGGTCCTTTTCGCGCAGCTCTGCTTTTTCGCTTTCTTGCGGACTTTTTTCCGAGGCCTTCAGATAATCATAGAGATAATAAAAAAGGGTATCCTTTATGAGCCCATGACCTTCGAGGCCTGTTTTTTCCCGGGGATCATCTTTGAGATTGTAGAGCTCACTGCTTTCGGCGGCATTCGGCAGGTAGGCAATCAACTTGTAAGGATAGTGTTCGACCGTGTAGCCAGGAAAGCCTTGGGCCGAACTGAGGGCGCGGCAAATGCGACGTCGCTCGTTGGCAAGATTGAAAAAGTCACGGCCACGCGAACTTGTCGAATAGGGAAATTCAAGCTCAAAGAGGTCCGCGAGTGTGACGACGATGTCTGAAGTTACGGCCGGTCGATCCGTCACTTTCGGGTGGACGCCGGGGATGTTCACTATGAGCGGGATATGAATCCCTTCTCTATAAAGGATAACATTATGGCCGACCAAGCCGTGCTCTCCGAGACATTCCCCGTGGTCTGCAGTGATGATTTTGAGAGTCCGCCTCTCGATATTTTTCTCTTCAAGGATCTGGAGAAGTCTGCCGACTGCCGAGTCGGCGTACAATAGATTTTCATCATAAAGATCTTTCAGGAGCAGCAGATCCTCTTTCGAATTCCGCTCGCTTTGAAGAATTTCGCGCATTTTTTTTATATACTCTTCTGTTTGCCCAGCGTATTTATTTTGGAAGCACCCGAGAAAGGGCGGAGGCATCAGATAGTCCTGATGGGGCTCACGGATATGGAGGCAGACAAAAAATGGCTTGCCCTGGGCATGGCTGAGGATTTCCCGAAAAGGTTCGATAAAGTCCTCTGCAAGAACTTGCTTTTTCCCTTCGAAGAGCTCCCTGAATTCATCAAAGCCCCGGTCCAGACGGTAGGCTTTGCCAAAGTACGGATTGGCTGAGATGGCTCCGGTGAAATATCCTCTTTTATGAAACAATTCTGCGATTGTCGTCAGATCCAACCTGAGGGATGAGAAAAATGCTGAGAGGACGTTGTGAGAGTCCGGGGGGAGGCCGGTGACCAGGGTGGCCGAGGAGGCCAGTGTGTAAGCGGCTTCGGAATAGGCGTTTCGGAAGACCAAAGATTGACCTGCCAGCTGGTCGATGTTGGGTGTCGTTTTTCTTGCGTATCCGTTAAAGCTGATGTGGTCGCTCCTGGCGGCATCGAGACAGATGAGGAGAACGTTTTTATTCCGGACTGCCTTCTTCATTCTTTGGCTATTTTTTTTGATGAACCGGGAGAGAAGCAAGCTCTTTTTGATCTTCAGGAAACCTCCCTTTTCTCCCCTGACAAGGATCTGTATTTCCTGGAACTCTCCAGGAACGAGACGGATTTTGAAATCATGGTTGCTTTCGATACGAGCATCAGATTCCACCGTCCGCTCTGAGGTTTTAATTGCGATTCCGACGTTCATTTTCTTGATTCTGCCGAGGTCAAAACAGAGAAGCAGCGCCTCGCCCGGGAGGGGCTTGAGATAATATTTCAAGGCACCTGGCAGGAGAAAGAAATCCTCATCCTTAACCACTTCCTTTACCGTTTGGAACTCTGTAATCCGGCGTGGAAAGAGCCTGACCGATAATGCTCTCAGTTCGTTATCAACCAAAAAATCAAGTCTATTCTCATCGGCATTAATGAGCTCAGAATCCAGTTCCAACTCTACGTCGCCTTTGTCTACAGGTATGATCTTATTTTGAATGCGGATGGCAAATTTCCCTGGCCCAGGTTGAGATTGGATGTGCAGCACGTAGCTTTCTTTTTTGAGAGCATTGAAAAGAATGCAGCCGCCGGGTTTTTGCAGAGACCGGAAAAATCTCCTATCTTCGCCAAGACGCGGCGCACTCCATTCCTTGGAAAAGGCGGGCTGGCTGGAAAATGCATTCATCTTGAAAGTATGGATTCCATCCATCTTGATCGGGTGAATCCAAGTGGCTCTGATTTCCGCTTTTTTGGCGCAGGAAACAAAAACAAGAAAAACACTGGGAATCCAAAAAAATAAACCTGCTTTTTTGGTCATCTCTCCGGATATTTTCTGTGGTCAGCCTGACCGATCAATCCGGAAATATGCCTCTCAGCGGCAAAAAGGCCGGAGGCAATGAAGTCGACAAAGCTGAAGTCCTGGCCGCGGCTGTAATCGGAGGGGACGCCTATGGTATAGCAGCCGGCTCTTTTGCCGGCCAGAGCGCCGTTGGATGAATCCTCGAGGACGATGCATTGCCCGGGTTCAAGCCCGAGCTTGGCGCACGTCGTCAGGTAAACCTCAGGATCAGGCTTACCCTGTTTGATTTCATCAGAAGCCTGGAGAAGCGCAAACTTCTCGCGGATTTTCAGCCGGTCCACAACGATCTCCATGAATTCCTGCTGGGCGCCGGTGCAGACAGCCAGCTTCAGTTTCCCGTAAAATGTATCCAGGATATGAAAAAGCCCCGGCATGGCCTCGGACTCATCCCGGTACTTCTCCCGCATGCGGACGTCCCTGAAGGCGAGGGTCTCCTCCGCCGAAATCGGAAGCCCGACTTCCTCGACAAAAATCCTCAAACCCTCGATCGGCTGGCGCCCCATCATCTTCCAGAGGGTTTCATCCCGGACTTCTTTCCGATAGCTTCGGGCCAGGGCTTTTTCGACCTCCCAATACAGCTTTTCGCTGTCGATCATCAATCCGTCCATGTCGAAGATCAGGGCTTCAAACACACGGATTGGGCTCATCCTGTTTAATCCGCTTCGACGGGACCTTTTGGATAAGGCTATTTCAGCTCACCGATGGCCTTCTCCACGGCCTCGAGGACTTCTCCCCGCTCGACAACCTCCTTGAGCGTGTTGATATCGTTATAGAGCGGCCGGTCCTCTTCGAGATGGGCGACGTGTTTCCGGATCACGTCGTGAGCTGCCTGGACCCCCTTGCCCGGCTTGAGGGGCGCCCGGAAATCAACCGCCTGCGCCCCGGACATCATCTCGATGCCGAGCACGGCCCAGGCGTTGTCAATGATCTGCTTCGTTTTGAGGGCTGTCGTCCAGCCCATACTGACAAAGTCCTCCTGGTCGGCAGCGGCTGGTATGGATCCGGTGGCGGCCGGGTGCGAGAGAATGCGGTTTTCGACGACGAGTGCTCCGGCGGTATACTGAGAGAGCATCAAACCCGAGAACATCCCGGCTCCCTTGGTCAAGAACGCGGGCAACCCGACGCTGAGGTGGGGGTTCATCAGCCGGTTGAGCCGGCGCTCCGAGAGCACCGCCACCGTGGTTACCGCCGTGCCCAAGAGTTCCAAGGCGAAAGCCTGTGGCGTCCCCTGGAAATTCGCTCCTGTCAAAACGAGCTGCTCATCGGGGAAGAAGACAGGATTGTCGGCGGCCCCGTTAAGCTCGATCTCGAGCATGCTGCGGGCCC
>CAYGYP010000283.1:0-3396 GCA_964354115.1 uncultured Candidatus Bathyarchaeia archaeon
TAGACCAAGCAGAGGTTCTCCGAGTGCACCAACGTGGGGAATCAAGCCCCCCTCCAGGGCCTCTGTGTATCGCACGTAACCGAAGCCGTCCATGAAGATCAGGGCCACCCGCTCAGCAGACTCTTCGGCCAACGGACGCCCGGTGGACTGGGAAGGCGCGGGCAGGCCCAGCGCTGCCGCCACAGTCGGCGCGACGTCCGTGATCGATGCCTCGACCGCATCCAGCAGCGGTGGGGGCTCCACTTCGAGATGCGAAGCCCGCAATCGCTTGTCCCCAACCGCGAGACTCCCGTCACTCAGCCACCAGGCCTCATCTGCGACGGACGTCCAAACGAAGTTGGTATCACTACCAGCGCCCTCAACAGCGACGTGCAGAGTATCCACAGCGGAGTGTCCGGCGGCCACGAGCACGCGCTCAAGAGGAACCGCCTGTCTTCCGTCCAGTGGCTCGGCGAAATCGTTGAACTCAGCCAGCAACGTGGCATCGACGAGGAGTGCGGTGCCATCTGGCCGCGACACGGCGACCTGCCAGGATGGTCGGCAGGCGGCAAGGCACAGGGTCACAGCCAGTGTAGGCAGGATGAGCAGCCTGCCCCTGGCTTCTCCCATTCTCTGCAACAACTACCTCCCCATCAGTGATGCGCAGGCAAAGACCACGCTGGAGCGCCGGACTGAACAAAAGCCTGCGGGCGTGGGGCCCGCAGGCGGCAGGTGTGCACATCTCATCTTGGCACCTGGCTACACAGTCACTACGCCGGTAGTGCAGCCACGTTCTCGACCTTTGTCACTCCAGGCACCTGTTCCTTCAGCGTCTTCTCGACACGCATCTGCACAGTCATCGCGGAGAACGGACATCCTGCGCAGGAACCCAGTAGCCTCACCTTGACCACACCATCATCGGTGACGTCAACCAGTTCGACATCTCCGCCGTCCACCTTCAGATACTCCCCGATACCCTTCAGGGCCTTTTCCACTTCCTCGCGCATGCTTCTCGAACCTCTCCCTCTAGCAGTCTAGTCATATCATACCACGTATCAGCCTTCGTTGCCAGCCGTGCCCCTGGGCTGTCTAGGTCTGAGTGCCCCTCTCCTCGTGCCCTCTAGCCCTTCTTCTTCTGCAAAGCCTGCGAGACCTTCTCGGCGGTGATGGGCAGACTCGTGATCCTGGCCCCAGTGGCGTCATAGACCGCATTGGCCACCGCAGCCAGAACACCCGCGATAGCGCCTTCCCCCACCTCTTTGGCTCCGAAAGGCCCCTTGGGCTCGTTGGTAACCACGTGGCCCCGCTGCATCTGCGGAATCTCCAAAGATGTGGGCGTCAGATATGAAAGGAGCGAGGGATTGAAGACTTGCCCCTCCCGAAGCAGGACCTCCTCCTTCAGAGCCTGGCCGAGGCCCATGGATACATTGCCATCGATCTGGCCCTCCACGACTAGGCTGTTGAGGGGGAACCCGCAATCGTGGTAGGCGGTCAGTTTGACCACTCTGACCTCTCCAGTCAAGGTGTCCACCTCAACTTCGGCTACATGGGCCGCATAGCCGTAGGCCGGCGTCAGACGGCCTTTTGCCTTCGTCAAGCTAGGATATCTATTGGTGTCCGGCAGAGGTTTGAAGTAGCCCCGTCCCATGACTGGGTTGCCGTCCTTCTGGAGAATGCTGCCCCGCGCCGCCTCGGCGAACGAAACGCCTCGGTCGGGCCGACCCTCCATGTATATGCGCTTGTCCCTGGCCACGAGCTCGGAGGGCAGCGCATCAATCATGTCTGCGGCCGTGTCCAGCATTTGCGCCTTGGCCTCCTCCGCTGCCATCTTGACCGCATTCCCGGTCACCAGAGCCCCTCCGCTCAGGAAATTGCCCAGGTCAATGGGTGTCAATTCTGTATCCCCCGAGACGACGCGAATATCATCCAAGCGTATGCCCAGCTCTTCGGCCACGATCTGGGCCATTGTGGTCTCGGCGCCTTGGCCCAACTCCGAAGTTCCAGTGAAAAGGGTCACTCCCCCGTCGTCGTGGACCTTGACCATCGCTGCGGAGGCGAAGGGGTAGAAAGGGGCTCCGCTGAACATGCTGCAGGCAGAGATTCCAACCCCGCTTCGCACTCGCCCTGTTCCAGGATGACGTCGCTTGGACGCCCAATCGGATTCGTGCGCCACGCGCTCAATGCACTGGCTAAGGCCGCAACTTTCCAGGACGTCTCCGTTGGGCAAGACATCCCCCTGATGACGGGCGTTCTTGAGCATCATCTCCACCGGATCCAACGCCAAGTCCTCAGCAATCATGTCCAGCTGACTGTCCATGGCGAAGCGTATCTGTGGCGCGCCGTGAGCCCGCTGGGGCCCCTTTACAGGGTTATTGGTGTAGACCGCGTAGCCGTCATACTTGATGTTCGGAACCCGATATATGGGCACGTTGAAGGCATGGGCGAGAAAGACCACGACCGGCCCTGACCCGCGATAGGCTCCGGTATCGTCTATCACCCGGATCTGTTGAGCCACTATCGTACCGTCACGCTTCACCCCAGTCTTCAACTCCATGATCATGGGATGGTTCAATCTGGTCGCCACCATCACTTCTTCCCGGGTCAGACTGATCTTTACTGGACGCCCCGTCTTGCGCGACAGAAAAGCCGCGCAGAACTCATAGGGGAAGAGGTCGATCTTGCCCCCGAAGGCACCACCCACGTAGGTTTTGAGAACCCTGACCTGGCTGACGGGCATATCCAGGGCCTTGGCCAGCATGTAGCGCTTGTAGAAGATGCTCTGGCCGGAGAGCCAGACGTTCAACTTGCCGTTCGGCTCATACTGAGCCACAGCAACGTGCGGCTCCAACGCACAATGGGCTGTGACCTGCGTCTCGAAACGGTCCTCTCGAACATGATCGGACTGGGAGAACCCAATTTCTACGTCTCCGATCAGCACGTGGGTCTCACCGGCGATGTTGTTGTAGACGCTCTGCGAACTCTTTGGAGGGCTGGCCGGACCTATCCACTCCTCCCACACCGAAGAGCCAGCGTGTTCCTCGTCGTGGAGCACGGGTGCCTCCGGCTTCATCGCCTCCTCCGGGTCGAAGACCGCGGGCAATGTCTCATACTCCACTCTGATCAACTCCACTGCCTTCTCCGCCGTGGCCTCATCCACGGCAGCCACGGCTGCCACCCCGTCGCCGATGTACCGCACCTTTTCCACTGCCAGAGGATGCTCATCGGCTGGGTAGTGAGGTGTGTCCACGAACGCATACCTCACCCCAGCTACATCGTCGCCAGTCATCACCGCCTTCACGCCTGCCAAGCTCTCGGCCTCGCTGGTGTCAATGCTGACAATGCGAGCGTGGGGGTAAGGGCTGCGAAGTATCTTCCCCCACAACATGCCCGTCAAGAACACATCCTCGGCGAACTTGG
>CAYGYP010000284.1:0-3393 GCA_964354115.1 uncultured Candidatus Bathyarchaeia archaeon
AGTATACCCGCATGTTGCTAGCCGCCGAGGGTTTTGCGTTTCACTTCGCCTTTCGGTGTTTCTTCCTCAAAAATTATGGCTTGAAACTTGTAAAGTTTCGTGCCGTCTAGCAACCAGTTGTCTGCTGGCAGACCGGCTTTGATGCAGCACTGGCATAGGAATTCTTCTTCGTTCCATTTCCACTCAATGGGCACTTGTGGAAGGAGCAATCCTTTATACATGCCTCTTTCCACGATAAGTCCATCTTCTCCAACCTTTATTTTCGTTGGGTATTCCTTTGGTTTCTTTGTCTCTATTTTCTCTGGTGGTGTGAGCACGCTTACTTCGAATACTATTTTGTCAAGCTCTGTTGAAGAAAGTGGGTAGAAGCGGGGGTCTTCTGTTGCCGCGCTGATGGCGGATTGTATGACCGCTTGGACCAATGGGTCAGTTGGGTATGGATAGCCGATGCATCCTCTCAGTTCCTTTTCTCCTTTTTCCATGGTGTTAATCGTGACGAACGCGCCGCACGGTTGCTTCAACTTCTCCGAGATGTTGTCAGGCACAGGCGTATGTCTTCTGGTTTTGAGATATTCTTCCACTGCCTTGCGTGCAAGCCTAACTAGAAATTCTCCTTCCTTCTGGCTTAGTTCAAATGGCACTCTAGGCTCCTCTCCGTGTTATGGCAAGGTCTCTTGCGTGGTACTAGTGTTTAAGCTTTGAATCTCATTAAACTTTTGCCAAAAACTGGCAGAGGGGCTAAAACTTAGTCGATTCTTCTTGCATCCCGTTCTTGGTTATGATTAGAAAGTCTATTCCGTCGCCGCTCATGATGTCTCTGCTTATGGCGGATTTCATGGCTCTCTCAATCAGGTCTTTTCCTTCTTTCACGGTCATGTTTTCTTTGTAGCCTTCCTCAAGTACTCCTATGGCAATTTCTGTTCCAGAACCCACCGCTGCGTACTTGTCAGGTATCACTGAGCCGAGCACGTCCAAGACGTATATTGATGGGCCCTCCTCGTCTGTTCCTCCAACTATCGTCTGGGTGATCAATGGTGCTAGTCTCCGGCTGAAAAGTAGGTTTGACATGAGTTTGGCTGCTGATCGAACAGATATCGACCTGCCAACATCTAGATTGAACAAACTTGCATAGGCTTCCATCTCTCTTGCAAGTATCTGCATGTCCGAAACGAGCCCTGCGCATGCTGCGCCTATGTTGTCTGTTAGTTTGAAGACTTTCTTGCCGCCCTTGCTGACGATAAGGTAACCGTACGAAACACGTTTCTCAGAGGCTAGAATCACTCCGTCGGAACATACGACGCCGATGGTTGTTGCCCCAGGAATCCATAAATATCCGCCTTGTTGTGCTTGTTTTTCCATGCGGTCCACCTTTCTCGTCTCTATTCACAGGCATCCTATTAAACTTAATGTCATTGTTGCCGATAGCATCTGTCAATGCTGCCTTTCTGTTCTCTGTCTTTGTATATGCAAGTTTGAAGCTGTTTTTCTCTTATTGTTTTCCTCAGAGCTTAATATCTTGTTCTGATCTATAATGCTTCACGAGCTGGGAGTATAATGATAGACCTCTATGCAAGAAATGTTGAAGACGTCTGGTTTGGGGTAGCTTACGATGGTGAGGAAGTTTTCGCGACGAATTTTGCTTCGGATGGAAGACGAGTTCTGCAGGGTTTGCTTCATAGCTTGCCCTTCAAAGCTTCGTTCGAGCAGGTTGAGAAACCTTCCGCATTTGCTGAACATGTCGTAGCCATGTTGAAAGATGTTTATGACGGCAAAGAGATCGCCCAAATTCCCTCCTTGTCCATGCAACATCTGTCTCAGTATACTCAGAAGGTGCTCAAAGCAGCATCTTTTATTCCGTTGGGGTACGTTGCCTCTTACGGTTCAGTCGCTAAGGCAGCTGGAGGAAGCCCTAGGGGCGTTGGTCGCGTGATGGCTTTGAACCCGTTCGCACCGATCGTTCCTTGCCACAGAGTTGTCGGTTCCGACTTCAGTCTAGTTGGCTACGGTGGCGGTCTCAGCGCTAAGCTGGAGTTTTTGAAGCGTGAAAGAAGGGGTTACACCTCTGAGCGGGAAATTCAGGTCGGCAATAAGCGGTTGAAGGTCTTTCCCGTTGAGTTCGTGTTGAAGAAGGCTGACAAAAGATAAATGGTAGTTCTTTCAAACGGCAATTAAAGACGTGGGATGGCTTAGATGGTTAGACGCGGGCTCTACGTTGGGAGATTTCAACCATTCCATTCTGGGCATCTTCATGCAATAATGGATGCTCTGGAAGAGGTTGACGAACTAGTAATCGTAATTGGCAGCGCCCAATACAGCCACAACGTCACAAATCCCTTTACTGCCGGTGAAAGACTGGTCATGATTCGCAAAGCCTTAGAAGAAGCTGGAATAGACGATTCCCGCTTCTGGATCGTGCCAATTCCTGACGTGCACTTGCACATGATGTGGGTATCATCCCTTGTTGGCTACACGCCAAAATTCGACCTTGTTTACTCCAATGAACCGCTAACACGTCGACTTTTCATCGAAGCCGGCTACAAAGTGAAAGCTTTACGTTTCTTCGAAAGAAAGCAATATTCCTCAACTTTGATCAGAGAGAAGATGCTCAAGAACGAAGGCTGGGAAGAACTGGTCCCGAAAAGCGTCGCCGTCTTCATAAGAGAAATAGATGGCATAAACAGGATTCAAGACTTGACTAGAAGCGACAAGCTTTAGTTCGCTCTTCGGCTTTTTCCTTTTTTTATCGTGCCGCGAGTATCCAAGATCTAGTTGCTGATAAGCGCGATTTGGTCTCCACTTTTGACTTTGAATTTTTGTGCTGCGTTGCCTTGGTTTACTGATATCTCCAGAAAATTGTGACTTCCAACCACAGCGAGGGCTTTTTGTTTTTCTACTTCTTCGTAGGCTCTACAAAGCTTGAGTCTGAGCTTCATGTTTTTGAATTTGATGCTGACGTTTTCTCCTATGTTCATTGAGCCAAGTTCCTTTTCCCCAAAGTTTGTGATTATGTTTCCGAAACCATCTATGTGGAGTACTTCGCCGACAAGCATGTTTTTTCGTCTGACTATCCTTGCGAATCTGGGCGTTGAGATCATGTGAATCTCTGGCCCGAACGCTGCTGGGCGTGTTCCATTAGTCAGGTGGGCTGCAATTGGAGCGAAGATGTCTCTTCCGTGAAACGTGTTTGATATCCTCGGAAGCATGAGCTTGCGGTTTTTTATGTCGAAAACATGTTCTATGCCCTGATTGTTTGCGGCCAAAGCCAATACGCCATTGTTTGGTCCAATGAAAAACCCGCGCTGCGTTTGTATGAGCACAGCGTGTCTCTTGGTTCCAACGTCAGGATCAACTACCGCCACGTGGACAGTTCCTTTGGGGAAATAGGGGGCAGCG
>CAYGYP010000285.1:0-3392 GCA_964354115.1 uncultured Candidatus Bathyarchaeia archaeon
GACCTAGCTTTTCTTTGACTTTGAGGACGTTGCCGTTTGTGTAGTGTGCTAGCATTGTTCCGCCCCAGTGTCTGAAGCTTCTTAGCTCGATTGATAACAACCGTGGGTTTTGATGTATCTCTGCGGCTCTTTTGCGCATGTATTTGTAACTGCCATAGCAGGTGCGGTAGGTCATGGGGAAGATTCTTTCTGATTTCTTTGGCAGAGCGTTCAGCATTGCGATTAGTTTGTTGGAGACTTGGAGCTGTCTTGGTAGGTGTTTTTTTACTGGTTTGTTTATCGTTATGGTGTTGCCTGAGATGTCTATCCATCGTAGTCCGAGGGCTTCTCCTGGGTCTGCCCACGTTTCCTTTAAGCATTGTAGGTAGGTGGCCATGCGTCTACTGCGGCAGAATGCAATTAACTGGTCGAGCTCTTTTTCGTCCGGAATAAAGGGAAGGATTTCTTCCTGGGTGTATTTTGGAGGTTTCCAAGAAATCTTTAGCATTGTTGCAAAGGCAGCGTAGGAGGCGACCCACTGAATTTTTGTTCCATCTTTCACTTTTTGTTTTCCGATTACCGCTTTGACGCTTTCGGGGTCAAGTAGGTTTGCACCGCGTTTTGAGGCTTTTGCTGGTTTCCGTATTATTGAAGCTAGATTATAGTCAAGCCATGCAGTACATGTACGATTATTATCAGATAGAATGCCATGGTTACACTAGTATGACATACCTCCAAACCCATCCATAGGCTTAGCGTGCGCCCTTCCTTTTTTTCCGATAAAAGCTGAACTTCAAATATTTATATTGCTGACCAAAATTACTTCTAAATCAAACAAGGTGAAACTATTGAAAGAAGAGAAATTCATTCTGTACGTACAGACCAGCGACAACCCAGAAAGACAATACTCGCCCTTAGTTTTGGCTCAAACGGCAAAAACAATGGGCCTAAACCCAAAGGTTTACTATCTGGGCCAAGGGCTGAGGGTGCTGATTCCAGGTGCAGCGGAGAAGATCAAGCTAGGGACGTTCCCAAGCGTTGCAGAAATGCTCCAGAAAACGCTTCAAATGGGAATCGAGATCGATGTTTGCGAAGCCTCTAAACAGATGCTGGGCTGGGAAAAAGTTGAACTTATTCCCGGCGTGAAGATCGTAGGTGCGGCCACACTCAACGACTTAGCCCTCAGCGCTTCCGCAACGATGTGGTTCTAAAGAAACCAATACTTCAAAAGCACTAACGGCATACTCTCAATAGAGGTGACTCTATGAGCTTCAGAGCGGACAGAAAATTGGACTGCCAGGGTCTATACTGCCCTGAACCCGTTTTCAGAACGAGAATGGAACTCGATGAGATGCAGGTGGGAGAGACCTTAGAAGTCCTGGCAGACGATCCAGCAGCTGAATCTGACATAAGAAGTCTAGTAAAACACTTGGAACAAGAAATACTGCACACTAGCCAAGAAGGAAACACAACACGCATAATAATTAAAAAGGTGAAGTAAGAAACTGAGGACGCGCTGATCTGATGAACGAAAGTAAGCGAGTCGCCTTCTCTATCAAAGGCAAACAGTCTGACTGGTGCAACAAGGTCTTTAGTTCCGAGTTTGACGCGTTTGCACGAAAAGGTGAAACATTATGTCAAAAACAAACCGCGTAAACATGGATCATGCAGCGGGTAGACCAGTCGAACCTCGCGTAATAGAAGCAATTACGCCGTACATGAGGTCAGCCTATGGTAACCCATCCTCGCTTCATGCGATGGGCCAAGACGCAAAGCGTGCTTTGGAAGACGCGAGAACTAAAGTTGCAGAACTAATCAACGCCGAACGACCTGACTCAATAATCTTCACTTCAGGTGCAACAGAAAGCAATAACCTAGCGATCAAAGGAATTGCCAACAGAAACAAAGACCGCGGAACACGCATAATAACTTCCAGCGTAGAACACATGTCAGTAGTCAACCCTGTGAAATTTCTGACCACAAAGGGTTTTGAAGCAGTTTTCCTTCCCGTTGACGAGTTTGGTGTTCTGAATCTTGAAAGCTTGGAGAAAGAACTTAACGACAAGACCACCCTTGTTTCCATAGTATATGCAAATGGCGAGATAGGAACAATTGAACCAATACGAGAAATCTCCAAAATCGTTCATGAAAAGAACGCCTACTTACATGTTGACGCCGCTGCCGCCTGCGGTCAAATCCAAATAGACGTCAGAACTGAGGGAATAGACTTGCTTACTCTTTCATCAAACGACATGTACGGACCGAAAGGCATCGGTGCACTTTACCTGAAGGATGGAATACGCCTGGAGCCGTTGCTTCATGGAGGAGGACAAGAACGAGGACTAAGATCTGGAACCGAGAATCTGCCAGGAATAGTGGGATTTGGGAGAGCCGCGGAGATAACCAAACAGGAAATGCAGTCAAACAGTGAGCGGTTGATTGGACTTAGAGACAGGCTTATCAGGGGTTTGATTGAATCTGTTCCGTATGCTTTTTTGAATGGGCATCCCAAAATGCGGCTGCCCGACAATGTTTCTGTCAGATACAGTTTTATAGAAGGCGAATCAATGTTACTGAACTTGGACATTATGGGTGTTTCTGCTTCTTCAGGTTCTGCTTGCACTTCAAAAACCTTGGAGCCTTCACATGTGCTGTTGGCAATTGGGCTGAAACATGAGGAGGCTCATGGTTCTTTGATGATGACTCTGGGTAAGGAGAACACTGAAGAGGAAGTTGACTATGTGGTAGGCTTGATTCCCGGCATAGTTGGAAGGTTAAGGGCAATATCACCTTTGACCCCGAAGGAGTTGAAAGAATAATGTATACAGAGAAAGTCATGGAGCATTTCAAGAATCCCCACAATATGGGTGAAATCTCAGACGCCGATGGTGTAGGCACCGTTGGAAACCCTGTCTGCGGTGACCTTATGACCATGTATATTAAGGTCAAAGACAACCGCTTGGAAGATATAAAGTTCAAAACCTTTGGCTGTGGAGCCGCGATAGCAACCAGTAGCATGACGACGGATTTGGCAAAAGGAAAAACATTAGAAGAAGCGATGAAAATAAGCCGAGCAAACGTCGCAGAGAGTCTGGGTGGTCTGCCGCCAGTCAAAATGCACTGTTCAAACCTCGCGGCAGACGCATTGCATGCTGCCATTAAAGACTTCTACAAAAAGAAGGGCGTGGGAAACGAGGTGAAAAAATGAAATCCAAATCCATCAAATGTGAGTTCTGCAAAACGGAAATCTCGGAACCATGCCAGTTCGCAGCTTACAGCACTACAATCGATGGAAAACAACGCGTTTTCTGTTGTGTTCGATGCGCTCTGCGAAGTGAGGAGGCAGAGAAAAAATTATAGCGCGCTATTCTTGGCTAGCAACCCACACCCTTTTCTGCCACAAGCCTCAGCAA
>CAYGYP010000286.1:0-3352 GCA_964354115.1 uncultured Candidatus Bathyarchaeia archaeon
ATTTGCCGCCAGCGCTTTTTTCAGGTGATAAACGCCTTCCTGCTGCTTTCCGAAGAAGGCCGAATTGATCAGTCCCAAAACCAAATGAGCCTCGGAGGATTCAGGGTCCATCTCCAGGGCTTTATTGGCGAAACTCTCCGCTTTTTTTCCATTTTCTTCGCCCCTGATTCCCAGGTTCGCATACGAATAATACACATAACCTATGCCGGCGTTGAGCATGGCGTTTTCGCCGATGATCTCGAGGCCTTTTTCGAGATACTGAAGCGCCTGGTCGCATCCTTCTTTTGTCCAAAGCCCGATTTCTCTTTTGGCCTTGAGATAGAACTCATAGGCCCGAACATCGTCGATCCGGCGCTCGGAGATTTTTTTCTTCTCCTCGCCGGTGAGCTCCAACCTCAGGGCCGTGATGATGGCTGAGGTGATCTCCTCCTCGATGGCGAAGATATCCTGGAAATCTCGTTTGTATCTTTCTCCCCAGAGCTGGCTGTTATCGCTCGTCTTGACCAGGGCCGGGCTTATGGAAATGGTCTCGCCGTACCGGACCATTCTGGCGGTTAAGACGGTTTTCACTCCAAGCTCCCGGCCCACTTTTCTGGGGTCGAACGTTTCTCCCTTGAAGGCGAAAGAAGAAGCCCGGGAAATGACCTTTTTAAAGACGGATAGCTGGGAAAGCTTGTTGATGAGAGTCTCGGTGATGCCGTCGCACAGGTAGTCTGTTTCGGGGTCTGCGCTCACATTCTCAAAAGGAAGGACGGCGATTGAATCCAGGACTTCTTCCTTTCCCTTAAACGTTAAGAGCCCCAAAACAGCCGCTAGGGCAAAAATAACTCCGATCCCTCCGAAAACGGATATCTTTTTCCATTTGATTTTACCTGCCATCCTGGCGGATCCGGTTGGAATACGAGGCTGAGTCTTGGGGGAGAGAAGGTCTGTAGCCGTCGTCCCTATCTCGATTTTTTCGAGCTCCCGACACAGTTCTTGGGCATCCTGATATCTTTTCTCTCTGCTTTTTTCCAGGCATTTTAGAATCAGGAAGCTGAGGCTATCGGGAAGCTGTGAAACCAGCTCTTTAGGGTTCCGAGGAGCCTCGAGCTTGTGCTTCATGGCAATGCTCAAAGGAGTGTTCCCTTCGAAGGGAACCGTGCCCGTCACCATTTCGTAGAGGATGACACCAAGAGAGTAGATATCGGATCGCTGATCTACCACTTTACTCTCCGCCTGTTCCGGGCTCATGTACTCTGGCGTCCCGATGACCACTCCCTCCACCGTCGTCCGCGCGGCGGGCAGAGACCGCGCGATCCCGAAGTCCATAATCTTGGCGTTGCCCTCCTTATCGATCATGATGTTTCCCGGCTTGAGGTCCCGGTGGACGACTCCCAGCCTGTGCGCCTCCCCCAGACCCTCCGCAACCTGCCGGGCGATGGAGACGGCCGTGCCCGCGGTCAGCACCTTCATCCGGCGGATGACGCTCTTCAGGTCCTCTCCCCGCACATACTCCATAGTGATAAAGAGATTCTTCCCCTCTTCCTGGAGGTCAAACATTCCGCCGATATTGGCGTGACGGATCTTGCGAGCGATCTTGATCTCGTTTCGAAAGCGCTCCACCGTCCGCTCCTCCGCAGCGATGTCCGGCCGGATGAGCTTCAGGGCCACTTCCTCTTCGATCTTCTTGTCATAAGCGCGGTATACCCGACCCATCCCCCCTGCCCCCAACTCCTCGATGATCTCGTACCGCCCGGCGAACAGGGTTCCGCGGATGAGTTCATCGGTGCTTGTCTCAAGGGTCCTGGTGACGGAGATTTGATCCTTAAGACCTGAGGAAGCAACCTTGGCCTCTGGCGTTTTCCCCGCTATATCCAGCTTGGTTCCGCACTCCCCGCAGAATTTCAGCGTCTCGGGGTTATCGGAATGACATTTAGGGCATATCAAGGGGTGGTAATCCTATAAATCCTATAGACCCCATAGGTTTACTATATACATCAACCAGCCGGAGAAGTCAATCATTTCAGTTCTCCTCTGAAGGCCGCCGAGGAACTCTCTCTCTCCGGCACACCCTTGACACCGGTCTGGTGCCAAACGGTAGATTTCACCTTTCGCGGGAACTCGATTCGGCAGGTGGAGCGCTGCTACCTGATGCGTCTGTCGCGAGGGGACGTGGTCCTCGGGGAGTCCGTCGCTCTATCCCCTGGGCTACAGGCGCGCGTGAGAACAATATTTCCCTATTTTTCCGCCTCGCTTAGCGGCCGAGCAGGATCAAGACGCCGGCGGCGATGGCCAGGACCTCCATGATCACCGGGAAACCGCTAAAGTTCAATTTGAGCAACGGGATCAGCCCGGTCAGGATGAGCCAGATGCCCAACAAGAGCATTCCCAGACTCTTGGTCATCTTGATTTTAGCCATATCTTTACTCCTTTAAAAAAAGCACCTAATGCCCTGCGGACGCCCTTCGTCCTCTTTTTTAGAAGTTTATCACGCCGCAATGGCCTTGGCAAGCGGGCCTTTTCGGTGTGGGCTAACCTCAGTCCAAAGCGTGGGGAGTCCGAAGGCCGGACAGCTTTGAGGACCACCGGGCTGGTCGATCGGCCTCTCGGCTGCCTCGCTCCGGCCCCAAGCCTGCCTTGACAAGCCTCTCGCTATGGGCTACTATTTTTTCATGATCGGAAGGTGGAAAATCGCTACGATGACCCGTGCGGCCATCGCCGCCGAAAACCAAATTCTCATGCTTTAAGGAGGCGCAAATGTCTATTGCCAGAACAACAGAAATCAAAGCATCTTCTGCACTGAGTTTTGATGATGCGATGAAAAAGGGGATTGCTCGAGCCCGAAAGACTCTTGCCAATGTGAGAGGAGCGTGGATCGAGAATCAGGAAGTTCTAGTCGATGAAAAGGGCAAAATATCCGAGTACCGGGTTCAAATGAAGATCACGTTTATTCTTGAAGAGTAGCGATAAGCGACTATCTTTCCTGGAATGCTTGAAGAATTGAACCAGGTGTCTACCACGAAGCAGCCTCTGAATCGCAGGATTCTGTCCTCTTAAGTCCCCTTATCATTAAGTAGATTCACCATTATGTCGACTTTCTATGTTCACATCGAAGTTCTTTTTTTTCTCTCTCCCTCTTTTTTCTCTTTTACTTCTTGCCTTTTCTTTTTTTTCTCTATCTCTTCTCTCTTTTTCTATTGTCATGGATTGGCTTCTTTCTTGGTGATTCCTCTTCATTATCCTTTTTCTAATATCTCCAGATTTACTCTCTTTTTCAGTTTCATTCCAGCCGCACCGATAACAACTCGGATAGCCTGAGCGTTTCTTCCCTGTTTTCCAATAACCTTGCCCATATCCTCCGGAGCAACCG
>CAYGYP010000287.1:0-3350 GCA_964354115.1 uncultured Candidatus Bathyarchaeia archaeon
TCAGTGGGGAGCAGGACGCCACGACCACCCGGTTCAAGTTCAGCTTCTGGATTTCCTCTTTGATCAACTCTTGCCCGGGGTCAGAACACATATACTGGTAGGTCTGCGAATGGGCCACCCCGGGGAGCCCGGCCGCGTATTGCGCCACTGCCTCCACATCCACCTTGTCCGCGATGTTGGTCCCACAGTGACAGACGAAGACTCCTATTCTCAGTCCGCCATTCACTGGCTGATACCTCCCGACTCTGAACTCTCTGCGTTACTAATGGATTCCCACAACAGTTCACTGATGTCCATAGCCCTCATGCGGATCTTGGCCTGTCGCGCGCCGCCAACCAGAGTACGCTTGCACTGTTGGCAGGCGGAGACTATCAGGGAGGCCCCGGTCTCCTGAGCTTGCTGCACGCGCCGCACGCCAACTTGCCCGGTCACTTCCCGATCCGAGATCTCCACATCGCCTCCGCCGCCACAGCACATGGCGTTCTCTCCATGGCTGGCCATCTCCCGGAATTCCAGCCCCGGAATACTGTTCAGAAGGGCACGCGGGGCATCGTACACTCCGCTCTTCCGGCCCAGGTCACAGGGATCGTGGTAAGTGACTACGGCCTCCACTGGGCCGAGCTTGATCTTGCCGTCTTGCAGCAGGCGGGCGAGATACTCGGTGGCGTGCAGGACCTCCACTCCAGAAGGCAACTCGGCAAACTGCGGGTAGATGTGCGTCCACGTATAGAAGCACGAGGGGCATGTAGTTACGAGGGATCTTGAACCCAGGTCGCTCACCTGCTGCACATTGTGTTTGGCCAGCTCGGCCACCAGGTCTTTCATCCCTGCGCCGTAGAGCGGATAGCCGCAGCACCGCTCCTGTCCGCCCATGGTGGTGAAACTGACGCCCGCGCTTTCCAGGACCTGCACCAGGCTCTGCGGAATGCTGTAGGCCTGAGGGTAGAAGGCCGAAACACAGCCCACGAAGTAAAGCACCTCGGCCCCTTTCCTGGCCTCGATACCCTCTGGCTTGTGCTCCAGGTTCTCGGCCCAGATCAACCGGGTCTGGTTGTCGTCCCCGGAGATGTTGTACTTCGTGGTCACAGTGTCTCGCAAGAGGCCGATTCCCTCGGGCACCTGCAGTCCCTCGCTGACGGCATATTCCTTCAGCATCAGCATCGTCTGGGTCAGGTCAATACCTCGTGGGCAGCGCACCGTGCATGCCTTGCAGGTGGTACACAGCCAAAAGGTGCGGCTGTTGACGACCTCATCCTTCAGTCCCAGGTCAATCAGTCTCCACAGCTGTCGGAGTGTATAGTCCATGGCATAGCCCGTCGGACAGGTAGCCGAACAGGTGCCACATTGCATGCAGGTCCGTAGCTCTTTGGCGCTCGGCGTAACTTTGTCCGCAAACTCGAAGTCCAGCTTTCGAGTCGCGAGATCCAAGACGTCAGTAACCATCAGTATTCACCTTCCTTGCTCCGTGTGCTCTTCCGGTCGTAGCAGGACCTTGACCCACTCCGCAGGCACAAGCTGCACCGCGTCGAGGTGGTAGAGCCTTCGTGATTCGTTGATCGCGTCACCAATGGGTAAGGCGTACCCAGACTTAAGAACGCTTCTGAAGTTCGCCTCGTGTGCTCCAGGGGCCTCCTCTTCCCGCCTTTTGGCCATCATTATGGAGTGAATGTCTACACCCTCTGGACACACTTCCTGACAGCGCCAGCAAGAGGAGCACAGCCAGCTGGAGTACTCCTCCTCCCCGGACAGGAAGGAAGTGATGGAATGCGCCCCCAGCCTCTCCACGATACACACTTCACGGCACTGCCCGCAGTGGGTGCAGTCTTTCAACAGCGCATCCAGCTCTCTCTTGCTCACTCCGAGCTCCCCAGCAACTCACGAGCCGTCATCGGCCCGATACCCAGGTCGTCCGCGTCGATGCCCATAGTCAGGCCAAGAAGCTGCGGCAGCGTCAAGACCACCATTCGCCTGGCGCTGCCATCTTGCACCAGCAATCCCTGGAATCGCTCCAGCAGCAACTGGCAGTTGCCGCAAGCGCCAACCAGCACGTCCGCCGCGGAGGCGGAGGCCAGCTTGCTTCGACCCGCCTCCAGGCCCAGTTCTTGGTCCGCCAGGTACAGCGTGGCACCACAGCAATCGTCTTCAGCCTGGTATTGGACCACCTCCGCACCGGTCATCTCCACGATGAGCCGCATGGCCTCTGGCTGGAGCGGATCGTTGAAGCCCATCACCTCGCTGGGTCGCATGGCCTGACACGGATGGGTCACCGCCACGCGCAGGGACAGTTGTCTGGTCGTCTTCTCGCGCAGCTCTTCTAGGTGCTCGCTGAGCAACCGGATCAGGTGTTCGACCTTGGCCACGCCCCTGAAGCTCAACCCCAGCCTCTCCAGTGTCTCGCTCACCTGTGCTCGCAGAGCCGGGTCCTCCATGCTGGCCTTGGCTCGCGAAAGGGTGTTGGCGCAGTTTCCACACAGCGTGACCACGTCTCGCCCCATCCGCTCGGCAAGCGCGAGGTTGTAGGCGGCGAGGTGAAGCCATCTGTCGGTGAAGGACTCCAGGGGAGCTCCACAACAGGCGGCATAGGCGATGCTCTCAAGATCAATGTCAATTTCCTCCAGTACTCTCCTGGTTGCCTTCTCGTACTGCGGCATACGCTGAAGGACCAGACAGCCCGGGAATACGGCCAGTGTCTGCACCGGTCAGCCAATCACCACCCTGGCGAAATCGCTGGGCTCTACCCCAGGGGATTCGATGCTCTGCTCCACGTAGAAGCTGGCGATGGTCTCTTGAACCTCCTCGGCCTTCTTGCCCACCAGTTCTCTCTCCAGGTCACCGAGCTTCTCCGCCGGGAAGAAGAAGAAATCGCCGGATAGCACAATGGACGAAACGACGCCATCGGCCATCTCCACGTCTCCCCTGATTAGCCCACCAGGGGCTTTGTAGACGAGATGCTTGACTTCGACGCCCGAGGCGATCTTGACCGTGCGCCCCGGCGTTTGTCTGCCGATCTTGAAGAGCCACTCTTCGCTAGAGAACTCGTCCTTCAGGCGGGATACCTCGTCAGTCAACTCCTCGTCTAGGCCCGCTCTAGGGAGTGGGCCTAGCACCTTCTCGAAGTTTCTGGCCAGGCTCGAGGTGAGAGACTCTCTGGGTGGCATGCTACCCAGCTCCCGTTTGATGGTGCTGAGGTTTTCCTGCATGCTCCTATACACTTTGTCGCGGAACTTCTCGTCGGGGACCTTCAGTATGCGGCTCATCATGTCGTAGTTGAAGTCCAGAATCAGGTTTCCCACCAACACCAGGTAGTCGCCAATCTCGCCGGCTCCGTTGCCGGAGATCTTGCGATTGCT
>CAYGYP010000288.1:0-3343 GCA_964354115.1 uncultured Candidatus Bathyarchaeia archaeon
CTTCGATCACCAGGGAATGCCGGTTGGCGGCGGTGAGCTCGAGGATCTGGACATCGGGCCGCCGCTTGATTTGAGTTATCAGGCCTTCACCTCTGAGCGAGATCGTCGCGACTAAGGGTTTTTGCGAGTCGAGAAGCGAACTGATCAGGCGCCTGAACTTGCCCGAATGGCATTCCATTTTTCCGATCTCGTCGATCACAAGGACGTCGGCGTCGCTATGAGTCAGGTCTAGAGAATCGAGGAACGCTTCGAATCCATTAACATCGACTCCATATCGTCCGACCCGATGATCGCTCCTGATATCGACGTGGGAAAGGATCGATTTTTTTCCGTCGAGGCCGACCAGTTCGAAGCCTTTCCTAATGCCCGCTTCGCGGATCTCGGTCGTGTAGAAACCGGCTAAAGAGATATCCGTCAATTCTCTGGCCAGATTGACGATGAATGTCGTCTTGCCTACGCCGGGCAGGCCGGTTACAAGGAGATTGAGTTCTTGCCTGGGCATTCCAGTGTTTTAACGGTCAGTCGACTTCAGGGCCCTCATAATTATGAGATAAGATTTATATTTTTGACTTAAGTCAATTTTTCTGGATGAGCTTCTGGAAACGGGGAAGGGTGCGCAGCGGCGCCCAGACGGGGTCGAGCTTCAGGAGCGGGATCGACAATTCGCCGGGGATCGAGAGCAGATATTCGATCTGGTCAAAGGCCTTATCGTATTCGCCGACCATGACATAGACTTGCGCGAGGTCCTTCACACGCAAAGTTCCCCGCCAATATTCCTTGGAGACGGGGAGGAGCTCGGTCGCCCTCTTTGCTTCTTGAATAGCCCTATCCTTGAGCCCTAAGCCTGCGCAGGCGATTCCCAGAGCGCTGTAGAACCGAGAATCTTCCGGTTGTTCTTTAATCTTATTTTCGAGAAACAGGAGTGAGGCTTGACAATATTCTTGCTCCTTTTGCTTTTCACCCATCAACCCGTAGGTTTGAGCATAAAGTTGGCTCTTAGGAACAAACATAAATTGATCATAATAGGCGTCTGAGGGCATTAAAGGAATACGGTTCAGAGCGTCCTTATAGGTTTTGTCGAAGATATTGAATAGAGTCCAGTTATATTGAAGCATATCTTCTTCGTCTGGCGAAAGGATTTTCTTGGAAACTTCATCGAGGACTTCTCTTGCTTTTGTTGTATCGCCTAGCCCATAAAGATAGAGCCAAACAAGAGAACCATGAGAGATATATGAAGAGAGATAATCTGGGGAAAGAGAAATAGCTTGCTTATAATAACGTTCGGCTTCGACATAATTTCGTAGAAGGTGGTATGTATCGCCCATATTTGTTATTATTCCGATTGAGCGAGGATCAATTTCTAAAGCCTTTTTCAAATAGTCAAGATTTTCTTCCAATTTTCCCTGTCGACGCTTGACATAGGCGATGTATTCGAGAATGTCACTTTTCTTGGGTTGTTTTTCCAGGGCAAGAAATAGCTGTTCAAGTGCACGCTCATAATCGAGTTGGCAATGATAATAATAAACCCCCAAGGCGTAATGAGCTTCGGGCATATCAGGACCTAACTCGAGCGCTTTGTCGGCTGCCTCTTTGGATTTTGCCGCTCGTTCTTCGCTATGGTCAAAATGATACCAATACATCTCGGCATGAGATTGCGCTAGACCTGCGTAAGCCTGAATGAAATCGGGATCAAGTTCGACTGCTTTCTTGAATAGTTCCATGGACATTGTGACGTTTTCTCTGTTCTCGGTACCTCTGTTGATATATTCGCGACCGCGCAGGTAATAGTCATATGCCTCCGGGTTATTCGTTAGCTTGGTGTCTAGCACTTTTTGCTCGGGTTCTAGAAGAGCCACGTTAAGCGCTTCGGCCACGCTCCTGGCGATGGCGGATTGAACCTGAAATACCTCCGCTATCGTTTCATCATACGGATTGGCCCAGATTTGTGTGCCGTCCGGCGCTTTGACGAGAGACGGCGTTACGCGCACTTTGCTCGTTCCCCCCGGCTGCCTCTGCCAGCGCACTGTGCCGGAGAGGATATAGTTCACTCCCAGTTCTTCTCCGATCTGTCGGGGGCTTTTGCTAGTCTTTTTATACTGGATAGCGCTCGAACGGCCGATGACCTCGAGCCGGCTGATGCTCGCCAGGCGGGCTGTGATCTCATCGGTAATCCCGTCGGCGAAATATTCATCCTCTGGCGGGCCCAGGTTTTCAAACGGAAGAACGACAATCCTGTTTTTCGCGACGGTTGAGATTAGCTTTTTTTGCCCGAAATAGACAATTGTCGCCACTGCGATAACCGCGATGACTGCGAGAGCAGCGAAGGCGGCGATCGCCCTCCACCGCTTTTTTAGCTTGACAGTGACCTCTTTTGAGGTCAGAGACTTCCTTTTGGGGATGATTTTTTCTTCGGTCGGGATGCCTTTTTCGATATTCGCAAATTCCCCGAGAAGTTCTTGAGCGCTCTGGTATCTTTCCCCTTTTTCTTTTTCCAGGCATCGCAGAATCAGCAGAGCTAGATCGTTAGGTATCTGGGTGTTGATTTTCCTTGGATCAGGCGGGGCTTCGGTTTTGTGCTTCAAGGCGACGCTCAGGGGCGTCTCGCCTTCAAAGGGAACCCGGCCAGTCAGCATTTCAAAAAGGATAATTCCCAAAGCGTATATATCGGCGCGCTCGTCCGCTTCTTTTCCCTCGGCCTGCTCCGGGGACATGTATTCGGGCGTCCCGATCATCACGCCCTCGCCCGTAATGCCCTTTGCCCGGAGAGTCCGGGCGATGCCGAAGTCCATGATTTTGACGTTGCCGTCGCGGTCGATCATGATGTTCTGCGGCTTCAAATCGCGGTGGACGACACCCAAGCGATGCGCCTCGTTCAATCCTTCACAAACCTGCCTTCCGATGGAGACGGTTTGTCCAGGACTCAGCCGGGCCATCATCCGGATCATGCTCTTCAGGTCCTCGCCCCGCACATATTCCATGATGATATAGGGAGCCCCTTCTTCTTTGCTCAGGTGATACATGCGGCAGACGTTTTTGTGGGAGATCTGGCGGGCGGTCTTGAGCTCGTTGCGGAAGCGCTCGATCGTTTTGCTGTCAGCCGCGATATCGGGGTTAAGAAGCTTCAGCGCGACTTTTTCGCCAATTTCATTGTCCAGGACTTTATAAACCCGGCCCATGCCCCCCTTTCCTAGTTCTTCGATGATCTGGTATCTTTTGGCAAAAGTGATTCCCGGGGTTAACTCTTTGATCGGCACTTGAATAGTCTTTGTTTCAGGGGATGCGGCTTCTCCAATCGCTGTAATCTGCGTGCCGCACTTGTTGCAGAAGCTGCTTGCGGAGGGGT
>CAYGYP010000289.1:0-3324 GCA_964354115.1 uncultured Candidatus Bathyarchaeia archaeon
CAAAGATCGCGTGTTCATCACTCAAAACTGGACAATTGACTCTCATTAGCAAGATAACCAAAAAATATTGTTTCTTTTCGCACATTTTTGCATTGGATTCGAAATTTATTTAATACACATCAATCATGTTAGGTAGAGGTGTTGAACTGTGTTTGTAGGGTTATTAACAGCTCCTTTAGGAAACTGGAGTTTCGAAAAACTTGTAGGTTGGGCATCAGCGAACGGTTTCAAAGGTTTGGAAGTAAGCGTTTCATCAAGATCGAAACAGGTTGATGTTGACCGCATCCTAAGCGGCAACGCTGGAGAAATTAAAAGCCTAATAAAGAGTAAAAACATGGAAATCACCAGCTTAGCCTTCTACAGCATAAAAATTCTCGAAAACCCCGATGAACAGCAATTCATGAAGAAGGTCATAGATGCCTGTGCAGCCTTAGACGTGAAAGTTGCTTGCACCTTAGCTGGAGGACCCGTTTCAGGCAAAGACAAGACTCAAACTCTAAAGGAAGACTTTCCCAAAGTCTTTAATCCGCTGGTTGACAAGGCGAAGGAACAAGGCATAAAGATCGCGATGGAAAACTGGTTTGCTACAAACCTGCAGGGCTTGGACCACTTTCAGGTTGCCTTAGAAACGGTTCCTGACAGGACTTTAGGACTGAATTTTGACCCATCCCACCTTTTATGGCAGCAAATCGACTACGTTGAAGCTGTTCACAGGTTCCGAGACAGAATACACCATACTCACGCAAAGGACACCGAAATCCTGGAATATAAGCTGAGGCAAGTAGGAGTCCTCGGAGAAGGCTGGTGGAGATATAGGATACCAGGTTGGGGACGTGTCAACTGGGCTGCATATCTGACAGCGTTGAAAGAGGTTGGATACGATTATGTCCTCAGCATAGAACACGAAGACTCCTTCTTTACCGCAGAGGCTGGATTCCAGAAGGCGAAACAGTTTCTAGAGCAATTCCTGTAGACTAAGATGAAAAGAAATTAAGAATTATTTTTTGGCTGCTGTTTTCCTTGCTTTTGAGATAAGGTCTGTGAGGATGCTGAAAGCCCTAGCAGCATCTTCCATTCTTAGAACGATCACTGTTTCGGTGAAGCAGCTAACTGTTTCTTCAATGTTTATTTGTCCTCTCGCGATCGGATTATAAAATGCCACTATGCATCCTGGAGTACCAACGATGTTGTGTGGGCTTTGAACAATTATGGCTGCAAGGTTTAGCTTTTCTTCCAGCTTTTCTTCGTCCTTGAAGACAGCTTGAACCTCCCCAAAGATACGCTGGTCAGTGATCAGCGTCAAAGTAGTTGCGCCTTCGAGTACTTGGAAGAAGGCTTCTGGGTAATCTGATGAGACCAGCCTTGCTTTTTCAAGGTTCTTTCTGGTCTTTTCAAGCGACATCTTGGCTACATCTGTCCTAAGATTAATAATGCTTTCGGCGATTATTTTTTGGAAGTCTTGTCCGGCGACATATTTCACCTGCGTTCTTTTTACAGCTGTTATCATTCCTTCTATTGTTACTTTTTTTCCCAAGAGTCCCTCGGCTTTGGGCTTGAGTGTTCGAGCTATACCGCTGAAGTTAGCGTATCCTCTTTCCAAAGCGTCTTCTATGGACGGGTCCTGTTCTATCAAGTTTTGTACTACTCTTGAAAGCGAGTTTTCGACCATTTTCGGTCATCTCATACAGTTTTTGGCATATATTGACCAAAAAGTATATATAAGAATTTCGTAGTTTCAACATAAAACTGGAGACGAACAAAATGCGTAGAAAAATAGTTTTAGCTTATTCGGGCGGCTTGGACACGTCCGTTCTTCTGAAATGGCTTCAAGAAAAATACGAAGCAGATGTCGTTTCGGTAACGTTAGATGTGGGACAAAAAGAGGACCTAAACGTAATCGAAGAAAAAGCGAAGAAACTCGGTGTCTTAAACCATTATTCTTTGGATACAAAACAAGAATTCGTCGAAAAATACGTTTTTCCAGCCATCAAAGCCAACGCTATGTATGAGGAGAAGTATCCAGTAAGCACCGCCCTTTCACGACCGTTGATCGCTGAAAAACTGGTTAAAATCGTAGAAAAAGAGGGCGCTGACACCATCGCACATGGCTGCACAGGTAAAGGAAACGACCAAGTCAGAATAGAGGTCACAGTCAAAGCTCTCGCCCCAGAAGTATCCGTGATAGCACCCGTTCGAGAATGGAAGATGACCCGAGACACAGAGATCGAGTTCGCCAAACAACACGGAATCCCAGTCCCGGTTAGTGTTGAAAAACCCTACAGTGTCGACCAGAACCTTTGGGGACGTTCCATAGAATGCGGAATCCTCGAAAATCCCGAAACAGAACCGCCTGAAGAAGTGTTTGAGTGGACTGTCTCCCCCGAACAGGCGCCAGACAAGCCTGAATATTTAATAATAGAATTCAAAAATGGTGTCCCAAAAAAGGTTAACAATAAAACAATGAACCCTTTAGCTTTGATTGATTACATCAACGAGGTTGCTGGACGCAACGGTGTCGGACGCATCGACCACGTAGAAGATAGATTAATAGGAATCAAGTCGCGTGAAGTTTACGAGTGCCCTGCAGCCACAGTCATCATTGAGGCACACAAGGACCTCGAAAAGCTTGTTTTAACGAGACACGAATTTTCGTTTAAACAGCAGGTAGATGCGTTATGGTCTAACCTTGTGTACAATGGATTGTGGAATGACCCGCTAAAAGAGGACCTTGATGCCTTCGTTGAGTCGACGCAGAAACGGGTCAACGGAAAGGTTAAGCTGAAGCTTTACAAGGGCGGGTTTCGGGTCGTAGGACGATCTTCGCTGATGTCATTGTACGACATTGACTTGGCCACATACAATATTAAGTCAACTTTCAATCAGTCTTCTTCAGCTGGATTCATCGAACTGTGGGGGCTACAGACAAGGGTGGCTAATGCCCTTAAACGAAAGTTAACGGCGAAAAAGAATGTCTGAACTATTGAGGAAAGGGCGGTTGTCTTCCGCAAGAAAGGATGTTGTGAAGTTCACTTCCTCAGCCCTTATTGACAAAAAAATCTTGAAACACATAATTGACATCAACAAAGCCCACGTTGTGATGCTTGTTGAAAATAAAATCCTTGACAATAACGAAGGAACCATAATTCTAGAGACTTTGATCAAACTTCATGGTAAGATCGAGCTTTCCTCGGATATGGAAGACGGTCACATGGCGGTCGAAGAGGAAGTCATTAAAGCCACGGGGCAGGATGTTGGCGGAAACTTGAATTTGGCGAAAAGCCGAAATGACCAAGTCGCCACCGCAATTAGGATGGAGCTTCGAGA
>CAYGYP010000290.1:0-3316 GCA_964354115.1 uncultured Candidatus Bathyarchaeia archaeon
TTGGTCGGCAGGCGTTCTTCGGCAAGGCCTTTTCTCGAAGCGAGCTTCTGTGAAAGGCCATTGCCTTGTCCGCCGAATTCCTTCGGACTTCATTATTAAGCCGACCAGATAAACTTTTGCTTTTTTTCATAGCGTTTAGAAATAATACGTCCCTCCCATTAATAGGGCGAACCTGCGCGATTGAGTCGAAAATTATGAGGTTTTCGGGAATGTGGTTTCGGCTAAGTCGTTAGAACAAAAGGAGTAAAAAAATTCCTGATTTAGCCGTTTTTGGTACCTAAGTACCTGCGCTTTTGATTGATTTTTAACCACGAATGAATCCGCCTTCGCCAATCCTTCTTTGCTAAAGCTACGAAGGACAGGGGCTACGGCGGACAGGCACGAATAAGCACGAATTTTTAGACGCTGATTGCGCAGAGAGCACAGAGATTTTTCAGGCACCGATTGCGTGGTGCTGCCGGAGGCCCTAGTTGCTGTTGCTTCCGGAGGCCGCAATGAGGAACATTGGTATTACGCAGGCGCGAAGCGACGCAGTAAATAGAAAGATGGCCGAACTGGAGGACGCAACAGCAAAAATTATTTGTTGAAAATGGGTTGACCAATTTGCTGTGATATCTGACTCTTCAGATCAGATGAATATGTTCCTATCAAATATGCGTGAAATTTCATAAACTCTCTCATCGAATATTATGTCTGTAGCTCTGATTGGTTGACGCAGTACGATGCCTTCCAAAGTTGTACATCGGCTCAAAGCCACGTATGTCTGGCCATGCGCAAAGGCACCATCCCCCAAGTCTATGATAACTTTATCGAATGTTTGGCCTTGGCCTTTATGTATCGTGATTGCCCATGCTAATCTTAAGGGATACTGATGAAAACTACCAACTATTCTCTCCTCTATTCGGTTCCCTGCTCTATTGTAGTAATACTCGATTTTTTGCCAAGTCTCGCGCTCGATATTATAATCGACCCCTTCAACAGATACCCTAATACTATTGTTTGATAAAGATGTCACCTTGCCTATAGTACCATTAACCCATCTTTTGTCAGAATCGTTCCTAAGAAACATAACTTGAGCACCCTTCTTAAGTCTCAGGGTAGCTTCTGTTGGATACGATCTCTCATCAAAGCGACCGCTAATAATCGCCGAATATGAATATTCTTTTTCAGTAATTTGTCGAAGATGGCGTTCGTTCATCTCAAAGGCTAACTGGTTTGTGGAGGTCAATGTAATATAGTCATTTAACTTTTGGATATCTTCCTCATTTCTAATCCTTGAGTTTAAAGTATCGAGAAGGGATTCATCCACCATTTTTTCTCTAACCCTGTTTAGCAATTCCTTAAAATGTTCGTCGCCTTGTTGCCTATATATTTTTTCTAACTCTAAATATGACAGGTTCATGTTGGAGAAAACCTTGGAATAGAAAAAATATGGTCCTCCGTGGTGACTGTCGAAATATTCTTTAAGCTCTCTTTCTTTGACTACCGGGGGCAACTGGAAAATATCACCAAAGAATACCATTTGGACGCCACCAAAGGGAATGTTGAAAATACCTCTATTTAACCTAAGTGAGTAATCGATGCCATCCATTAAATCGGCACGCACCATAGACACTTCATCTATGATAACCACATCAAGTTTTTTATAAAGTTCAGCATTGCGCCTCCTGTATATATCCTGCTTATTAATAAATTTTGGTTTAAACTTGAAAAATGAATGAATCGTTTGCCCCCCGATGTTAACGGCTGCAAGGCCAGTGGGAGCAAGCAACACTACATTTTTTCGTGTGGTTGCTTGAAAATACTTTAATAGGGTAGATTTGCCTGTGCCAGCTTTGCCGGTTATAAACATACTTTTATGTTGGTTCTCCAACATATCTATCGCGTTTTTAAACTGCTCATTGATTTCGATGTCGCTTATATCTATAAACCGCTTGGCTTTCTTCGGTGGGGTTGATTGTGGAGGCGTAGAAGCAACGAATTTTGATGGAGAGTAAGTCTGCGGCTTTTTATTGGAGCGAGATATAAAATAGAAGAAGGAGATTATACCTAAGATTATTAACCAACTGGTCATAATACCACTCTCCCTAAGTGATTAGATTACAACTGGTTATCATCGGCGTGTCAAGGCGCAGAGTTTAATAAAAAATGCGGTTGTTTCAGAATGACGAGAAAGTCGAAGAGGAGCGATGCATGAATTAGTCGATAGGTGTTTAGCTTGGGACAAATGCACTCGCAACGACAAACCCTGCCATAGTGATGGCAGGGCTAAACCTCGCCATAGTGATGGCGCAGAACCTCGTCATTAAAATGGCGGGGCTAAACAGAAAACGATATTGTGCTTGGCGCAATTTGCAGATATTATTCAATTATGGCAAAAAGATTAATCGGGTATATGATTACGTGGACAACTTATGGAACCTGGCTGCAGGGTGATAATCGAAGATATGTAAAAAACGGCAGAACCCTACAAAGAAATGATAAATTAAAATCCGCGAATCAGAGACAACAAAAATTTCCAACTGTCAGACTCAATGCAAAGCAAAGACAAGTAGCTGAGAAGGCAATACTTCAAGAGGCTAAAAGAGTAAATCAAAAAATACCTGCATTAGCAGTTTGTTCAAATCACGTGCATATAGCTGCAGAAGTTTCGACCGAGTCAATCGAACAAGCTGTCCATAGATACAAGTATTCGGCAACACTGGCCCTTTGTGACTGTGGAGTCCAAAACAAAATCTGGTCAAAAGGATTTGATAAAAGATACTGTTTCACAGACGAAGAACTTGAACAAAAAATCAAATATATACAAAGTCATAACAATAACGGTTAGCCCTGCGACCACGTCGCAGGGTTGAAAACGACTCGCCAAATAATAAACCCCACCATAGCGATGGTGGGGCTAACCTTCACTTGTTACGTAGATCACCTGTTCAGCGAACAGATTCGGTGCGAAGCGCACCGGCACTATTTTGGCCTTGCTCAGCGGAATCCTTCTCTCCACCTTGACGCCGAGCTTGTCGCAAAACTCGTCAAAATCCTTCAGCGACAAGAAATGTATATTGGGCGAATTGTGCCATTCGCAGGGCAATTGCTTTGTAAGAGGGGCTTTGCCTGTAAAAAAGAGCTGCGCCCTGCACCGCCAGTGCGCGAAATTCGGAAAGCTGACAATCACCTTTTTGCCCACCCGAAGCAGCTCTTTGAAAACCTTCTCCGGCTCCTTAACCGTCTGCAAAGTCTGCGACAGGATTACATAATCGAAGCTCTTGTCGCCGTAGAACCGCAGACCCTGCTCGACATTCTGCTGGATAATCGGCAG
>CAYGYP010000291.1:0-3313 GCA_964354115.1 uncultured Candidatus Bathyarchaeia archaeon
GATCGGCACCTGCGGATAATGCAATACATGTGATCTTGAATCTACACGTTGCTGGAAATTCGTCGCATATACTCCCAGAGCCTGCTTCGCCATAGCGGCCTGATAGGAATTTCGAGGTGACTGATTGTGTTCTGCATAAGGTATTGTTGAGGCACAGATTCCCAGAATCGTGTATGTCGCAATTTCCAGGTGCGTATTATCCTGACTTATCTCTTCCAGGTTTAACGCAATATAGGCGTTTTCTTCTTCCTCAGCATCTAAATACTCAATTATGCCACTCTTGACAAGATCTTCCCATGACCATTCGGTTGAGGCTATTCTTTCAATGTGTTCTTGCTGGAGCCTCGGAACTCCCTTTTCCACGATTATGAGCGGTCGCCTGACTCTTCCCTGATCGCAGTTAACATACAGCTCGTCCCTCTTTCCGTGGATCTTGGAGAAATACGCTATGTTTACTTCAGTTGAGATTTCTCCTCTTCTGCGTTTTTCCCTGAGTCCACGTGCAAGCTCCTCTGAGAAATTGCAGTATCCCACGATGTTTCCGTCGAGAAAGACTTTTGCTCCAGAAAGTTTCAGGGAGTCGTTTACTTCATATATCGGCGTCATGCCCATGCTCGCGAGCGTTTGCCTCACTCTTTCCGGGTTCACCTCTACAGAAATGCATGCAGAAAGTGCTAGGTTCTTGACGAGGCCGCAGTTTGAACCCTCTGGTGTCTCAGTGGGACACAAGCGACCCCAATGAGTTGAATGCAAGTCCCTTGCTTCGAAGTTAGGCTGACTTCTGCTTAATGGGGATTGTAGCCTGCGCAGATGACTTAGAGTTGAGATGTGGTTTGTTCGATCGAGGAGTTGCGTAATTCCGACTCTTCCTCTTCCCCAATTGCCTGTCGCGAGCGAATGCTGGAATCTCTCTGTTATTATTCCAGGTCGGACGGCTGCTGAAACAGTTATGATTGATCCCTTCACTCCGATGCGCTCAAGCTGATACTTTATGTCCCGAGTGAGATTTCTGAAGGCTACCCTGAAAAGGTCTGCAAGAAGAGGCCCGGCAAGTCTCAGACGCTTATTCTTGAAATGATCCTTGTCGTCTTCGTTTCTTCTTCCCAACTTTAATTCTATGGCCCTGCTGGCCATTTCACCTAGGAACAGTGCTTTGTCTCTGCGATTTTGGGTAGTTCTGCCTATGTGTGGCAGGAAGTTCTTATCTATTGCCGTTTCTGCCTTTTGCAGGCGGTATTCTTCAACTTGCCCATGAGCAACTCGGTTTCCGATGAACAAGATCGCGTCCTTAGGAGTATCCACCCCTACAGCTTTTTCAAATGAAGAGTCCAGCTCCGCTTGTAATTCCTTTTCCAGAGAAACAGCCTCAGCTATTTCCTTGTCTGACTCCAAGCCTAAAGCCCGCATCAACACGATGAACGGTACTTCCGTGGGGACGCCTGGTATCGAAACGTATATGGCTCTGTCAGATTTGAGTTTCAACTCTATTCTGGCTCTGAAGCCTACAGTCGTAGAGAATATCTTGGATTGGTATATCGGTGAGGCCCCCTTGTCGTCGATGTCAACTATGACGCGGTTCGGCGCTAAGTCTTCCATGGCCACAATCACGCGTTCAGAACCATTCACCACAAAGTAGCCACCAGGGTCGTCCGGGTCTTCTCCGCATGTTATAAGCTCTTCTCTCGAAAGTTGCGAAAGGAAGCAGAGCTTTGATTTCAGCATAACGGGTATGTTCCCAACGTAGACTAACTCCGTATCCTGTTCGCGGCCATCTATCACAGGTGTCATTTCAAGCGCTACCGGCGCTGCATAGGCCAAATTTCTGAGCCTTGCTTCCATAGGGTAAATCTCATGTTTTGTGCCATCTACTTCCGTTACATACGGGCCAGTTATCCTAGTTTGAGGGTCAATTATCCAAATCTGCCCCAATTTTACCTTGTATGGGCTTTCCGGAACTTCTATGGGGATTTCGCCTACTTCGTCGACAACTTCCTGTAGCCCATGATCTATGAATTCATTGAAAGAATCCAAATGCTGGCGGACCAATCCTTTCTCTTTGAAGAAAGCTTTCAACAATAGATGTGTGTCTTCCTTTGAAACTTCAACCATTTCAGACCAACCCCCGCGATCCAACACTTAAACGCGCTTGGAGAGTGTCATTTGGTGCGGGTATTCTCAAATTTTCGATTTCCTCCGAATGAAAAATGATATATGATACTAAAGGCTAGAAACGTAAACTACGTAGCTAGCTAATAAACTTTTTTGTATGATATTACAAGCTTTCTGCATCTGGGACGATTTGTCCCGTAGTCCAGCCTGCTAAAGCACAAGGTATTTGCTATGGACCATTGAAACAGGATTCAAGCACGGAGCTTGGATGAGTAGAGATTTGAAGCTGTATTTGCCTAGCTCATCTCAAATGGAAAAGCAGAAGCGGTCCTATGGCAAACGTACGTCAGAAGCACCGAATAGCCGCCTGAATCTACGAAGAAAAACCCATGAAGAATTCGGAAAATGGTTATTAGGAAAGATTGAAATCCTGTTATGGGTGCAGCGGTCGCCAAGCCAGGTCAAAGGCGAAGGACTCAAGATCGGGTGCCATAAGGTGTAAAAGCCCCCATGAGCCATCCTTTCCCGTAGGGGTTCGCTGGTTCAAATCCGGCCCGCTGCACCAATTTACTGAACCGCTGAAGGCTCGTTTGTTGCGTGAACGTTCTCTTCTTTCTCTTGTTTGGGCAATAGTGTATTCATTTGTAGTCTAGTTCAACGCTTGGTTGGGAACGTTTATATTACGACTTACGACGTAATATGAATCGGCAATGAGTGGAGATGATCATGAAGAAGAAACTAGATTTAGAATCAAGCCGAAATAGCCAAGATCGGAAGTTGGACGTTTTTGCCTATGACTTCTTTGTTTACGAGCTCATTGTAAATAAAAGGCCGACGTAATAATCACACTGTGGCAAATCCTTCAAGGAAGGACTACCTGTCAACAGTGCTACCATACGTGTGAAGCGGCAAGCATAAATCACCATTAATCCCTAAGCCAGCGCCACTGAACTGGATGAACGTCTACTCAGGCTTGAAGATGAAATGTAACTCGCATTCTGCGGTTTTCGAATGTAAATTAAAATCAGATGGTTAGGCAAAGGATATATCGGCGGGCGCATCATGAGAAAAATCATATCACGTTCAACACAAAGGCGAATCGTAGTGCAGCTAATCGATGAGATAAACAGGTTGAAAAAGGAAAAAAAAGCAATCATTTTGGCCCATAATTATCAGCGTCCCGAGATTCAGGACATAGCTGACT
>CAYGYP010000292.1:0-3273 GCA_964354115.1 uncultured Candidatus Bathyarchaeia archaeon
AGGTAATAATCAGGATCATGCTTTAGAGGATACTTATACTTCTTCTTTTGAACTGCTATTATTATGCCAGGGTATGAATTAATTTCGTTTCTGTCAATTTCAAGAGTTATACTAAGTGATCCACCAAGGTGCTTAATAATTTCATAAGCTGCTACAAATATCCTGTCACAGGCACCAAATATCAGTACCTCTTGTTCTGGGAATCTACCAAATACTTCAGTTAGTTGTTGCTTCTCAAACTTGGTATAAGTACGCTTCATATGCCACTCAAGCTCAATAGAGAACCAGCAAGTATCTTCAATTATGAATTTCTGGTACTTTCTAAGTATCTCCCGGTAAGATTCATCCAGGCGTTCTGCCCTATATATGTGTAAAATCCGGTGATATTGACCACTCTTTGCTGGTAGAATCTGACCACCAAAATCCGGAGTTAAATCCTTGCCGTTTCGTTATGTATATTAAGTGGAATCAGACCGGATTTTGAAGTGGTCAAAGAAGGACGGATTTTATAACCTGTGCAGATATCTGTACAGGTTCCCAATATAAATTCCTTGAGCTAACTTAAGGCAAAACCAGTTACAAAATAAAAGTATGGGTATATTTGACCATTATTGTCTTGTTGAAGAATGGAGGAAGAACCGGGATTGAGTACCCGTTGCCTATGCCACGGAAATCGTTGTATACCAGGTAAAAATCATTCCCTTCACGTGGATTGTACCGCAATCTGAAATTCCCGATCAGCTCATCTTCTGTATTCACATATTGCAGGAGTACGGATGCGGACAGTTTTGTACTGAACATATATAATGCTTTCAGATTCACAGAGTGGATATTCAGTGAATTATTAGTCTCTCTTTCAGGAAAGCGGATTGCATTAAATTCATACATTGCGGATAGCTTTAAGCTGGAGGATAAATTAATGTTAGGTTCTGCCCTTAAGCCAATCCTGATTCCATCGTAAAACTGTCCGGCGTTTATGTCTCCTCTGATAGAGATCATTCTTGAATCTGAAGTTCCAAATTGAGCCTGAAATCCTGTAAAAGAATAAGCGCCTGCTTTTATTTTTATACTGTCTGAGAGCTGAAAGTCATATAGGACACCTTCCTGCTGGATCTCGAGAGAAATTTCCCCATGAAGTTCCTTTTTTGTATTGATTTCTAATCCCGGGGATATTTGCATCGATTCAAGTTTTCCATCTTCCAACCGGGAATACCGCTCGCCCCTGATATTAATGTTATAATTAAACAACTTTGATTTTTCTCCGGGGAACCATCCGTACATAAGTCCGGCGTTCACACCCTGAACTCCTCCCCGCAACACGAATCCAACACCTGGATTAAACTTCTGTCCTGAAAAGGTATAATTAAGATTGTATGCAAATCCTTTTTCTGAACGTCGTTCCCAATTGACCATAAGAAACGAAGGATCGAGAGAATTCATTTTATTTCCAATTTTGCTGTCATATGTCTGAGCCCATTTGACATTGAGATAATCATCACCGTAGAGCCTGAATATTCCGTCAAGTCCATAAGCAAGATTCTGATTCCCGTTCATCTCGATCCGTGAAGTGAAAATCCCTCCAATATAGGTATTTGGATTTATTACCTGCCTTCGCATCCTGAGAACACCGAAATTTTCTCCGGGTGTTTCTTCATGTTTCTCTGTCTGCATATCTATAAATCCCATATCCCATTTGCCGATTCTCCCAACCAGCCTGGCACCACCATATATCCTGATAGGTATATTATCAGCTATTCCAATGTTCCTGCTGTAAAACAGGTTGTCAGAATGTCCTCCAAGGCTGAAATCAAACAAGCTCGATCTTTCCTGGAAAAACATTCTTTTTTCCGGAAAGAAAAGGGAATACCTGGTAAGATTAACTTGCTGGTCATCAGCTTCTACCTGAGCAAAATCAGTATTAGCGGTCAGATCAAGGGTCAGATTACTGTTTATATTGTATTTTACATCAACTCCCGCATTGTAATCTGGGTTATCCTTTTTGACATACTCTGTCTCGGCATCAATGAGTGACCAATCCCGTGAAATTCCCCCTATAACATAAGGTGAAATATAAACAGGTCTCGACGGTCTTGTTCCCTCAAGTTCGATAGTCTGTGCCAGGGAAGGCTTATATGTTGCCAAAAATCCATATTTCGGATCGATAGCCGGATAGGTGTCTGTTTCATTATTCGTGCTGATATTGCGGCTTATTATCAATCCCATAGTTACCTTATCATTTTCAGGTTTGAACTTCAGGCTTGAAAAAGGGATCCTCATTTCAACATACCATCCTTTGTCATCACGGGTGGTTTTAACATCCCAGAATGTGTTCCAGCTTGTATTCATTGCTGCAAAGGGATCCGGCCCACCTCCGGCTGCATCATTAAAAACAGCAAAATCACTTCTCGATCCTGTAGGAGTTGTGAAGAAAGCCAGACTGTTTTCCTTATCATTATATGAATCAAGCATGATCCCAAAAGCGTCATAGCCAAACAGTATTTCGTCCCTTTTCTTAGTGACAGCAAAGATTTTTGATGCGTCTTCCATGTACAGACTGGCGCCTATCCAAAGGAATTCATTATCATACCCGATTCTGATATCATTTCTTTCTGAAGGTCGATCCCCGTAGTTTGGCTTATGCATTGTCATGGTAAAAAGATCAAGAGTTTTCCATATTGCTTCGTTTGGAATACCATCAAAATCAATGGGATTAGTGATCCTCTTAATCTTTACTGCCTCCTGACTGATAACATTATTCTGAAGACTTATTGATAAAACCATCAATAAAAATCCAAATGCGCTCCTGTTCATTTTTTGATTCTGAGAATTAGCGTGCAAATATGTCAAATAAGTTCATTCCTTTCAAAAAAAGCGATAAATATTACATCTTTTTAATCTAAATCAGGCTGAGATTAATTCCTTCACCCAGCCTGATTGTTATTTATTAATTAGACATCCATCATTGAAATATTATTCCCCTGTAAGCAAAATTGACGGATCATTAAATATGCTGAGTAAAAAAGTGATCTTTTTGATATTCATCCTTTAGACGCAGATTATTGACTGGTCAGCTGTATCAAACTGACCACCAAACGCCGGAGTTAAGTCCTTGTTGTTTAGTTATGTATGTTAAGTGTAATCAGACCGGCTAAATGTGGTCAATAAGGACGGACTTTGCACATTATCCTGTAAAATAAGGTAGTTTGGTGACTTTGGGATCAAAATTCAGTTTCAACTCTATCTTTTTGGCTTCTTTTTCTGAAAGCAAAGGTT
>CAYGYP010000293.1:0-3271 GCA_964354115.1 uncultured Candidatus Bathyarchaeia archaeon
TTTTGAAATGGGGCGGGTTTCCGTCGCGCGCGCAGTATTTAATAGCCTTTCAGTCGTCAAGCACAGATAGGTGCAGGCGTGTGCCTATTGCGCGCGCGCCGCGCACTTGTATATGCGCAGAGTCAGAATGATTACAACAAGCACCAACCCGATTAGCACTGACTCATACGGGTAACCAGGAATACCCGCCTGAACCACCTCCAATGTAACAGACTTGCCACCAACCGACACATGATGGACACCCACCACATCGCTAGAGATCTTCAGCGTCTTTATAGTCGTCTCTCCACCATCTAGTGTGATTTGTAAGGATCCCTTCTCTACGCCGTCTAAGGTGAAGATAATAGTATAGTTGCCTGGCAACTCCCCCACATTCTCAAGCGTAGCTGTGACTTCAACCTCCTCCCCCGGCTTCACTGTTGTCTTCGTAATCTGTAAGGGACTAAGGAGGATAGTTGCTGGTCTAGGGGCAATAACCGTGAATACCCCCGTCAAATTGCCTACGTTAACCATATAACTCCCAGCGGAATCTTTTGTTACTCTAAACACTGTTGTCCCATTTTTGCCACCGCCAAGCGTAATGATCTCTGCGTCTTCTTCAAAGCCGTTTATAGTTAGGAGAAGTGTGTAGTTTCTCTCCCTATCCTCAGTGTTCGTCACCTTTACACTGATCTCAATAGGCTGCCCAGTTTTGACCTCAGTTGGGGTGATGGTTAGGTCTGTGATTAGTGGTGTTTTGGGGATAGGAGATAGTTTCAGTATCAGTGGGTAATCTCTTACTATCAGGTTCTGGAGAGTGAGATTACAATTTTCGTTGCTTGTTATCAGGGATTGTTGAAGACTGTTGAGTGGATCGATCCCAATCACATATTGAGGGTCGAAACCGGAGAGGGTTAGGTTAAACTTCACGCCTGAGTCCTCGGCAACAGCTATGCCATCTGTCCAAAACGCTACTAGTTTGTCACCGTTAGTCAGAGTGAAGCTGCAGTTTCTTATGAGCGTTGTATCACTCTGTATCTTCATAGGCAGGCTTGTTGGCTTGGCGCCGGCCATGACGGTGCAGAGGTTACGAACCGTCCTCTCAATTAACGGATCCGTGCTGGGTGGTCCTAAGCCGACTCCTGTGAGGAAGCCCATTCCAAGGTGCATCAAGATTCCACGGGCGTAGTATTTTGCAGCTGATATCTCGCTGTATGTTACGTGTTCATAGTAATGTACCCACCAATGCAGCTCCTCAGAAATGTATTCTCCTCTGAATCCGTGGGAGGAGGCTACACTCTTGATCTCTTGAAGGAGGGAAGGATAATTGTAATAAAACTCTGCATTTTCTGGAGAGTGGTTATCTCCGATATGCCAGGATACAGCATCTACTAAAGGCATAATGTCGGAACTCAGAATCTTGAAGAAGTAATCACGGTCGAATTGTGTTTCAAGTGGATTATTTGCACCTACTACTATTTTTAGATCCGGATCCTCTTCACGGATCACAGGGATTGCACGCCTAACCAGGTTTATATAATCAGTTACCTCCACATATTGTTGCTTTCGATCAACCACACTTGGTTCATTAAGAATTTCGAGGTATTCTATACGGCCCTTAAAGTGGTGGAGAATGAATCGTAGATAGTCTAGGTAGCCCTGTATTTCCTCCTCTGTCTTATAACGTGAATAATCTTGTCCCTCGGTTTTGATATTTTCATCCCAGTAGACTAAAGTATACATAATCTTGAAGCCATTGTCAATCAAGCCATTTACTACTTGGTCCTGGCTAGGATCAACATAGTATTTTGAATAGATCCCTGTACTCTCAACATCAGGCCAGTCAAACCAATCAAGTGAGAGGCGAATCCATTTAAAACCCAGAGCACAGTTTTCGTCAACGAAGATCATGCCAACGTTCATTAGACTTGCCATCTGTCCAAGACGGTTATCTTCGAGATCCATTGATTGTTTTGGTTGAAACTCGGTACGAGGCAGATCATTTCCTTCTTGAAGAATCGGAAACCCACTAATACCGAGAGGCACAGTCGAGAACTCACTTGAACTTCCATATATATCAGTCACTATTGAAGACACATGTGGGCCAACTAGGGAAGACCCTTTGCTGAAGTGAAATATTCCCTTCTCGTCGGCCATCGTTTTGCCTTCGTAGATCATCCCCTCGTCATTACTGTCGGAGAATATCTCAACTAAGCAATTTGGCGACGCAGTACCTGTTACAGTGCCAGCAACCAAGTCGAAACCCGAGATGAACGGAGCCGCAAGTTCTTTATTAGCACCTAAAAATAATGTGATTCCTTTCCCATTATCGTGTATGCTATTTTGTGTGATTTTATTACGAGTAGAACTGTTATCACGAATATATATGCCAGATCCACCGTGGAAAGCGATAACATTGTTGGGGCCAATGATGTTATTGCTGCTACCATTCTCTATGTATATACCCGAGAAAGGTTCCAGAGCATCTCCGTAATAACTATCAGACCCTATTATATTACCAGTAATGATGTTAAACGATGTATCAGGGTCAAAGAGACAAATGCCATTTGATACATTATATATAAGGTTTCCCTGACCCGTTGGACCTTTGCCAACTTTTCTATCGCCTCCAATCGTGTTATGTTGGGCACGACCAAATAATATAATCCCAGGACCGTTAAAGTTGATAATCTTTAAACCACGGATGGTGTTTCCACCCGATTTTATTTTTAAACCACTAGTCCATCCCTCTGTAGACTTACTGCCATCCAATATCACCCCAGCGTTACTGGCATCGATCGTTAGGTAGCCTTGAACGAGGTCTAGTAGGTTGCTTTTAAGGTAGATTTTGGCTGGCGCTGAGGGCGGGAAGATCGTTGGGTCGAAGGTGATAGTGTCACCACTTTGAGCATCTATCAGTGCCTGCCGCAGGCTTCCTGGGCCGCCATCGGATGTGCTGGTGACGACGACAGATCTCCCTGAAGAAATCGTCAAAGTTGAGGCGGCGACCTGTGTTAGCTGTGGAGTGTAGGCGAGAAGCGAAGGCGGCCCTCGTATATCCAAATATACATTCCAAAATGAACATAAAAAGAAGATTGAGAGCGTAAGAGCCCCAAAAATAAATCTTCTATTCTTCATCAATATTGATTATTCTTGATAGATAAAAATTCTTCACTAACGGCGCGCGCGCGATTTCGCCTAGGATCATCTCTCAAGTGTTGTTCTGTTTGTTTGTCTGGTTGATTTCCTGTCGGGAGAGAGAGTAGGAGAGCGTGCGCGTGATATACGTGAT
>CAYGYP010000294.1:0-3264 GCA_964354115.1 uncultured Candidatus Bathyarchaeia archaeon
ATAGCGATCTCGAAGATCCAAGAAAGAATTGGAAAGGGAGGCGTCTTACTTGTCTTTGACTCCTTGACTTCGCCGTATCTTTTGAGTGGTCCTGAGGTTGTGCGGTTCATGAGGCTAACCTTGTCCAGGTTTATAGCTGAGGGAAACAACGTTTTAGCCTGCTTCGATGAGGGCGCCGGCAAGGAAGAGGACCTAGTGGCGATGATGAGCCTATCCAACGGCGTCATAAAGATCGAAACATCGGAAGATAGACAAGTGTTGAGCGTCGTAAAGCACCCAAGCATGAGACCGACCAAGGTTGAAGTCATCATCACCGAAAGAATCCAGAAGTTTTATAATTTGAACATCTGGGATACCGAGATTCTTAAACGGTGGGCCAAGTCACAGGAGAGTTTCCGAGAGTTGATGCAGCGGTTTCAGACGAATATTTTCTGGCCGAACTTCGCTTTCTGGAGCGCTACGCTGTGGGATCCCAAAAGGTTTCCAACGATGGCATATGACGTATGGAAGAATTTCGGCACCGTAACTCGAGATATGGTGCTGCTGTTTCCTTGGCATATGAGATTTCTCTTCAAGTTAATGATGCCCAAGAGCCTCAGCAACGTGAGAGACGCCAAAAAATTCTTTGCGGGTCGGATGGGTAAGCGTCACTCCGAAATGCGTGGTGATGGCATAATAGAGTACCTTGAGAGCGTCTCTAAGACCGACGAACACTATGTTAGACTATACGAGAGTCGCGAATGCTGTGGATTCGAGAACGTAGGAGCCGCCATAGCCTCCATCCTCCCTCCTCTCCTTGCAGGCATGTTTAAAGGAATTGAAAGCATAGGAGGATCCGAGAGGGAGTGGAACGCGATAGAGACGAAGTGCATAGGGCTTGGAGACTCCTACTGCGAATTTAAACTGGTGGCTGGAGAGATCCCTGAGCTAAGAAGTTCCCTAGAGAAAGATAGTGCGGTTGTTGAAAGGATACATCATCACATGATACATCGTGTAATGGGGTTCCTAGTCGACGGGAAACCCCTTGTTGAGAGGCCTAGGTTGGGGAGCGACTTCGTCATGGCCCATCCTGACATCAGTCTCCCTGCTATGTCCAGCGAGAGATACCGGATGGCGTTGAGAATGGGAGGAGCAAAGTCAGGGAGAGAGGTAGGCGAGCACCTCATGGAGGCAGGGATGAGCAGGGATGAGGCGGCTAAACGAATTCTCAGTTTCCTAGAGTATTGCAAGGTGGGAAAGGTTAGGATGAATGAAACCATAATAATAGAGGAGAGCCGTGAGAGCATATACACAAAGATCCTTACGACCAAGTGGGATGAGCCTTCCTGCTATTTCACCACTGGTTTCCTGAACGGTTTCTTCTCAGTCGTCAAGAATCAGCATGTCAAAGAAACAAAGTGTATCGCAATGGGTGATCCTTACTGTGAGTGGGAGTTCAGATAGGTGATAATGTGGTATCATTAGCTCAATTACAGGAAGTGCCAGCCAAAAACATGATCCTTGTGGTTGGGCCTCCTGGGTCAGGGAAATCCACTTTCTGCGAACAAGCCATTCTCCAGAACTTGGCGGTTGACAAGCCTATCATCTATGTAACGACCGAGTATGATCCATCTAAGGCTGAAGCATCATTAAGAGAAAAAGGACTAGGTAAGATTGAGCCGGGTCTAATCAGCTTTGTTGATGCTTATAACGAAACTGTGGGAATCTCAGTCTCAGAAAGACCAGACACAGTTCATGCTCACTGCGAGGATCTCTCCAGCATAGACATAGCGATCTCGAAGCTTCAGGAGCGAATAGGGAGGAAAGGCGTCTTGCTAGTCTTCGATTCCCTGACTTCGCCCTACATGTTCAATGGATCAGAAATCTTGAGGTTCATGAGGCAGACCCTTTCTAGGTTCGCGGCAAGGGGAAACGGCGTCCTGGCATGCGTAGACGAGGGCTGTGGTAAACCCGAGGACCTTGTGACCATGATGAGCATGGCCAACGGCATCATCAAGATGGAAGTAGCAGATGGATTAAGAGTTCTAAGAGTTGTGAAGCATCCCACGGTCGAGCCGACGAGAATCGAAGTTCCCACGACCAAAATCTTGGAGAAGCTCTACGATGTGAAGTTTTGGGAAGTGGAGCTGTCTAGACGTTGTCTGGAGGCGGAGCAGAGGGGAGCAGCCAGCAAAGAGTATGAGTGGGCCTATGTGAACGTTTTCTGGCCTAACTTCGCGCGGTGGAGTGTGATGCTCTGGGACCCGAAACGGTTCCCGGAGATGACATACGAGCTATGGAAACAGTGGGGCTTATTGTTTAAGGAGATTATTCCGATGTTTCCGTGGCGTGTGAGGCTTCTCTTCAGATTATTCATGCCTAAGAACCTCAGCAAGGTCAAAGACATGAAGAAAATGGCGAATTTCTTTCAGATCATGAAACAACGGGGTTGGGGCATCGTAGAATACCTTGAAGACATCTCCAAAACTGACGAACACTACTTCAGAATACATGAGGGCTATGAGTGCTGGGGACTCGGAGAAGTCGGCGCCACGATGGCCTCAATGCTCCCTCCAGCTACGGCAGCTATGTGCCAAGCGCTTGAGAGCTGGAAAGGATTTGAAAGGGAATGGAACGTCATTGAGACAAAATGTGTAGGATTAGGGGACCCCTACTGCGAATGGAAGGTGGTGCCGGGGGAGATTGATGAGCTGCAGGATTCTCTGAAGAAAGAAAGCTCGGCTGTCCAAACGATAAATGAACGGTTGATGCATCGTCTCATGGGATTTCTGCTTGATGGAAAGCCCCTTCTAGAGACGAGGGAAAGGTTAGGGAACGATTTCATGTTACCTTCCATGGGTATCAGCCTCCCTGCCATCGTCAGCGAGAGATACCGTACGGCTCAAAGGATGGGAGGAGCAAAAACAGGAAAGGAGGTCGGCGAAAACCTGGTCGACACTGGGATAAGAGAGGACGAAGCAGTGAACCGCATTATCAGTTTCTTAGAACACTGCAAGGTTGGAAAGATCACGGTGGATGAAAAGATAAGAATGAAAGAGAACCGTGAAACAAACTGGACTAAGTTCTTCACAAGAGGCTTCCTCAAGGAGCCCTCCTGCTATTTCACAACTGGTTTCCTGAACGGTTTCTTTTCTGCAGTCAAGAACCAGCATGTCAAAGAAACAAGGTGCATAGCAATGGGTGACCCCTATTGCGAGTGGGAGTTCAGATAGGTGATGGTTGATGGTGTCTCTAACTCAATTACAGGAAGTACCGTCCGAAAGT
>CAYGYP010000295.1:0-3254 GCA_964354115.1 uncultured Candidatus Bathyarchaeia archaeon
ACGGAATCGCTTTGCGTGTTCCGGTGCCAAACGTTTCCATAGTGGATCTGACGTGCATATTGGACAAGAACACAACCAAAGAAGAGATCAACGCAGCTTTCAAGAAAGCAGCAGACGGCCCACTTAAAGGCATACTGACATACACTGAAGACCCCGTAGTCTCAACAGACTTCAACCACAGCACACGCTCAGCTGCCCTCGACGCACAGTCAACCATGGTTCTGGGAGAAGGAGGAAAGGGCAACTTCGTCAAAGTGTTCGCTTGGTACGACAACGAATGGGGCTTCTCCTGCCGCATGGTCGAACTCATCGAACTCGTGGGCAAAAAAGCAGGCCTTTAACCACCGTGAACGCTCAAGCTTAAAACAAGATCCCCTTTATTCTTTCTTTCAACAGGAAAGGTGAACGGAATGGTGAAGTTTCTAACTTTGGATGACATAGAAGTGAAAGACAAGGTTGTTCTCGTCAGAGTTGACTTCAACTCAGAAGTTGATCCTGAAACCAAAAAGGTCTTGGACGACACAAGAATTCGAGCACACGGCGAAACAACGATAAAAGAACTCGCAGACAAAGGCGCCAAAGTAGTAGTCCTAGCACATCAAGGAAGGAAAGGCGACGCAGACTTCATACCTACAAAGCAACATGCGGAAATTCTAGGCAAGATCTCGGGCAAACCTGTGAAGTATGTTCACGACGTCTTCGGCGAGAAAGCCAAGAACGAAATCAAGAAGCTGAAAAGCGGCGAAATCCTCGTCTTGGACAACGTGAGAACGTTCGCCACGGAAACCAAGGAAGGATCACCTGAAGACCATGCAAAGACTGACCTCGTCAAGAACCTTGCCCCGCTGGCCAACTTTTTCGTCAATGACGCTTTCGCAGCAGCACACAGGGCACACGTGTCAATCATAGGCTTCACAGCCGTACTTCCAAGTGCAGCAGGCCGCATAATGGAAAGGGAGCTAAGGTCACTGGGCAAGGTCCTAGAAAAACCAGAAAAACCCTGCATATTCATTCTAGGAGGCGCCAAAGCAGACGACTCGCTTGAAATATCAAAATATGTTTTGGACAACAAAATAGCAGACTACGTGCTCACAGGCGGCGTCGTGGGCCAAGTCTTCTTGGCAGCAAAAGGCACAGACCTCGGCAAGCCAAACATGGAATTCCTTAAGCAACAGAAGCTTATGGACTTGCTTCCAGGCATAAAGGAGCTAGAGCAAAAGTATCCACAGAAAATCAAAGTCCCGAAAGACATAGCTGTAGAAGTCAACGGAAAACGGAAAGAGATCCCTGTTGAAAAACTGCCGACGAACTGCTCAGTGTTCGATATTGGGGCAAAAACGGCTGAACACTATGGCAGGATAATACGGAATGCAAAGACGATAGTAGTCAGCGGCCCGATGGGAGTCTATGAAAACAGCGAATTCAGCTTCGGAACCAAACGCATCCTCGAAGAAATCGCCAACTCAAAGGCATACTCACTGGCCGGAGGAGGACACACGATAGGCGCTCTACAGGAGTTTAAGCTCTCAAACAAGATTTCCTACGTAAGCACTGCAGGTGGAGCGCTCATAGAATTTCTAATGGGCAAGAAACTGCCAGGCGTCACGGCGCTGGAAAAAGCAGCAACTAGAAAGACGTAGCGTCTCATTTTTTTTTGTCATGCCGCTGTGCTGCTCCTAAGTGCGTGTCGCATGAGTCTGTTTCTGACAGCCAAACACGCTTTATGAGATCAATCGCAGTGGCAACCGTTGTTTCGCAGATTTTAGTGATCAAATCAAAATCCAGTTTGTCGATTGTGTCAGCCTATGCGTGATAGAATGAGTAGCGGAAGTTTGCTGTATCTGTTAGGAAAAATCCATGTATTCCTGCCTGCCAAAAGGTGCATGGTCAGACCGTACCAAGTCACGCATGTTCGTAGCGACGGCTTCGTAGCCGAAGGGAAGCCGTAGACACGCGTGGGGTAGATCAACTCGATTCTTGCTTGCCATAGACGCCAAATGATTGGATCAGTTTGCCAGCGTTGGAGTCGCCTACGATGGCTAGAAAATTGCCAATCGTAGCCTCGGAGACCTTATGCGTTTGAAATGCTTGGCGATTCGCCCCTGCTAGAAGGGTATGAGAGTTTGCCTCGTCGGATATGTAGCCCATCGTGTCAAAGCATAGAACGCCCAGTACCTCTATCTTGGGGCAGACGCATTGTCGTTTGCGCCCAGACAGCGCGCGCGGCGTGAACTCAGTCCGAACCTTCACCACTTGCTCTCAATGGCAAATTTGAAATAAACGAGGAATTGAATAATGATGGATAGAGGATAACGCTTTGACAGATATCGTGTTTGTTTTCGAAGTCCATCAGCCGTACAGGTTGAGACGAGACTTTTTCTGGGAAAACAGAATCTTCAAACGGCTGAGAAAAGCGGAGCTTTTCGACTACTATTTTGATGATGCAGTAAACAAGGAGATCTTCGATAGAACATCTCGGAAATGCTACTTCCCATCAAACAGGATACTGCTTGACCAGATTGACAAACACAAGAAAGAGAAGAAACAAGTAAGAATCTCATTCAGCATCTCAGGAGTTTTTCTGGAACAATGCGAGAAGTTCAACAAGGATCTGCTGGAAACCTTCAAACAGCTTGCGGAAACAGGCTGCGTAGAATTCCTAAGCCAGACCTACTACCATTCCCTTGCAAGCCTCTACCCACAAAGAGAGGAATTCATCGAACAAGTAGAAGCACACCAACAAATAATGAAGGACCTGCTCGGCTACACGCCCATGGTTTTCGAGAACACAGAACTTCTATACAACAACGCTGTGGCAAGAGCCGTTGAAAAACTGGGATACAAGGGAATCTTCACCGAAGGCGTTGAAAGAATACTTCATGAAAAATCGCCCAACTATCTTTACTCGCCAAAAGACTCTAAGAGAATCAAGATCCTCCTACGAAACTACAAGTTGACCGATGACATCGGATTCAGATTCTCTGCAAGATGGTGGAACGAATGGCCTCTAACAGCAGACAAGTATGCAAGATGGTTGGCTGGTACGCCTGGAAGCGTGATTAACATCTTTCCAGACTACGAAACATTCGGTGAGCACCACTGGCCAGAAACAGGCATTCACGACTTCCTAAGACACTTGCCAGACGAGATTTTGAAATGGTGGAACTTGCACATGGCCACGCCTTCACAAGTTGTCGATAAGTACGCATCTTCAGGCGAGATCGACGTGCCAGAACTCGGCGGAACCGTCTCTT
>CAYGYP010000296.1:0-3243 GCA_964354115.1 uncultured Candidatus Bathyarchaeia archaeon
AATGATAGAAGAATCGCTTGAAGGAATTCGTGTTCTAGTTTCTCTCATCTTTCTATGCTATTCTGCTTGGAGCGACTACAAGACGCGCGAGGTCAGCGACAAAGTGTGGGTTCTGTTTGCCCCACTGGCTCTTGCACTAACCATGACTGAGCTGCTTCTTTACAGGGCTTCAGACTTGTTCCTCTACGTCACATGTTTCGGCTTGACGGCAGCCTTCGCAATAATACTGTTCTACGCTGGAGGCTTCGGGGGTGCTGATGCCAAAGCTTTGATGTGCCTTGCACTGGCCATGCCATTCTACCCTGAAAAGCTGTTCATGCCAGTTCCGGTTGAGACTTCGCCCATCACGAAGAATTTCTTTCCGATAAGTGTGTTCAGCAACTCAGTCTTGTTCGCCGCTTTCACAGCGATCGCAATGCTTTTCTACAATCTGATTTGGCGATTGAGAACACATCAAGAGCTATTTGAAGGAGACCACAAGAACGAGTCAATAGGAAAGAAAATTCTCGTCCTGATAACAGGCTACAAGGTTTCCGTCAGGAAGCTGAAGGAAAAATGGCACGTATATCCAATGGAAGATACAGAGGAAAACTGGGAAAACAAACCGAAGAGAAAGCTGATCATAATGCCCAAGGACAAAGGCAGAACAGAAATCGTGGAAAGAATTGATGCAGCAGTCAGAAGCGGAGCAATCCCGGACAGAGTTTGGGCAACACCGGGCCTGCCTATGCTCATTTTCATCCTAGCCGGTTTGATAGCAACCCTGCTCTTCGGCGACATCGTATGGACCTGCATAAGAATCGTGCTTTAGCGCGCCCGGCTTTTTCGTTAAGTTATTTAAACGGATCAAGCATTCTAACCATGATGACAAGCGGAAGTTGGGAAGTTCGATTTGAAGACGAGACTGTTTGGGAGTTCAGGAGCACGTGGCTTGATCAACGTTGAGCTAACGCCCATTCTGGCGGCTCAAGTAGGTTTGGCCGTTGCGGGATTTTCGAGAGCAAGAGGAATTCTCATAGCTCGGGACACGAGAATTTCAGGTTCGATGCTCGAGGACGCCCTTGTTTCGGGTTCTTCAGCAGGTGGAGCAACTGCGCTCTGCGTTGGCGTCGTCCCAACTCCTGTGCTAGCGTTTCTGACAAAAGAACTTCGCGCAGACGCCGGCATGATGATTACGGCCTCGCATAATCCGCCTCAGTACAACGGCATAAAAATCTTCGACCATAATGGGCTAGCTTATGGCGAGAAAAACCAGAATAAGATTGAGAAAGTGATTGAAAACCAGGATTTCGCGTTCGCCGATTGGCAAACCATAGGCCAGCAGCAGCATGTTGACAAGAGTAGCCTTTATGTCGAAATGATAAAGAAAAACATAATGCTGAAGAAAAAATGGCATACCATACTCGATCCTGGATGCGGGGCAACATACAATCTTGCCCCAACAGTTTTCAACACATTAGGATGCAAGGTGACAGCCATCAACGCACAGCCCGACGGATGTTTTCCCGCGAGAAGCTCGGAACCAAACTCTGAATCTCTAAAGCCCCTGGCCAAAATCGTTAAGGAGCTTGGTGCTGATGCGGGAGCAGCCTACGATGGAGATGGCGATAGAGTCGCTTTCATCGACGAAAAGGGCAGCTTCGTGGATTTTGACCGCGTCCTTGCCGCGTACGCAGCCTACGTGATAAGGAAAAGAGGCGGCGGAGTCGCAGTGACAAACGTCGAAGCCTCAATGTGCTTTGACAAAATGGTTGAAAAAGAGGGAGGAAAGGTCATCAGGACAAAGGTTGGCGACATTTATGTTTCAGAAGCTATGAAAACCCACAAAGCCATTTTTGGAGGAGAGCCATGCGGCGCTTGGATACATCCAGAATTTCACCTTTGCCCCGACGGAATACTCTCATCAATACTGCTTCTCAAAGCATTAGAAGAGGAAGACAAGACCCTATCGGAATTCACCTCAGAAACACCACGGTACGAAATTCTGAGAAGAAACATCGCCTGCAAGAACGAGATGAAGCATAGAATCGTGAAAGACGCGGGAGCACGTTTGAAGAAGGCTTTTCCAAAATACAAGGATTTCTCAGTGGTTGATGGTGTCCGTCTAACTCTTGGAAACGGGTGGGTCCTCGTTAGAGCCTCAGGGACGGAACCTTTAGTAAGGTTAACTGTTGAAGCTAAATCGATGAAGACAGCAAAAAAGATGATGAATGCCAGCGCGAGGCTCGTGAAAGAATCAGTCGGGGGTAAGAAGGAATGAAAGCCGTGATTCTTGCGGCTGGAGAAGGAGTAAGGCTTCAGCCAATCACGTCAACTAGGCCCAAACATTTGATCAAGGTCGGCGGGAAGCCCATACTTGAACACTGTTTGCACGCTTTGAAAGCTTCAGGAATAAGCGAAATGCTGATAGTCGTTCATTACATGGCTGACTCCATTCGTCAACATTTCGGTGATGGACAAAAGTTTGGAGTAAGAATAGAATATGCGGAGCAAAAATCACCCGTTGGAACAGGAGATGCCGTAGCCGTAGCTGAGGAACACGTTAATGGAGAGTTTGTTCTGGTTTATGGTGACTTGTTGTTCACTGAAGAAGCGATTAGACGTGTTATGGATTTGCACCAAGAACGGAAACCTGCAGCAACGATGGCAGTAATCGCAGTTGACAGACCGGAAAACTACGGCATAGTGGAGCTTGAAAACGACACGAGTGTCAAACGAATTGTTGAGAAGCCAAGCCGACAAGAAGCTCCCACGAATCTGGCAAATGCCGGAATCTATGTTCTTCCACCAGAAGTCTTCGGAAAGATAAAGGAGATTTCAGCCTCATCAAGAGGCGAATGGGAAATCACGGATGCTATCCAACTGATGCTAAAAGAAAACAAGACTTTTCTGGCCGCCAAGCTCTCACGTGAAGACTGGTTTGACATCGGTAGACCCTGGGATCTGCTTGAGGCAAACCGTTGGGCTCTGACCCGAATGGATCACGTTGTAGCTGGACTCGTAGAAAATGGTGCTCAGCTCGTCGGCCCCGTGACAGTTGCAGCTTCAGCCCGCATTCGTTCAGGCGCTTACATCGAAGGCCCAACCCTGATAGATGAGGAAAGCGATATCGGACCAAACTGCTACATTCGCCCATTCACAAGCGTGGGGAAAAAAGTGCGCGTCGGCAATGCTTGCGAAATAAAGAACAGCATGCTAATGGATTGCGTGCACGTTGGCCACCTGTCATACGTTGGCGACAGC
>CAYGYP010000297.1:0-3241 GCA_964354115.1 uncultured Candidatus Bathyarchaeia archaeon
CGGCCTCCTACGATATTTCAGAGGAAAGAGTCATGAAAAATTTGGTCTATTTCTTAAGGCTCACCAAAGAGAGCAATTCAAATGGAAAATAATAAAGATCTGATCAAGAAGGTGCGCCGGCTCGGCTATCCCCTATTTGAAATAGAGGAACCAGAGGACGCAAATGAGATTCTGGCCGATGTCGTGAAAAGCGAGAATCCGCGACTTTGGCAGGGATTTCCTGTTATGTTGGCCAACAGCGAAGAAAAAAATGCCTTCGATTACAGCCGGGTTCAGTCTTTATTGAAAGCCCCGGCTGAAAGAGACCATTATCATCGTCTGCTTATGGTGTCCTATGCCCTGTATAGGGTACAAAACCTGAAATCGGCTTGGGTTTCAGATCTGCACAAGATTTTTGAGCCTAACGACAACAAGGACATCGGAAAGCTCTTAAATCAGTTCGCCACCAATGAGCATATCCAGGTAGGATCATTTCGGTTATCAAGCGAAAAAATCAAAACGGTTTTTCAAGACTATTTTGAGAAAGCGCGACCCAGAATGGAAAATATTCTATCTGTCAGAGAGGAGTTCGGGCTGGAATATTCTCTGTCGCAGATTTTCTCTCCTGTGCAAAAAGAAATAATTCTAAAAAAGCTGAGACGAGAAAAGCTTTCAAAAACCGAGACAGAATACTTTTCCAGAGTGGTCAAGAAAAAGCTGTTAGCCCTGGCAAATCCGGATTTGCACCGATTAGCTCACCGGCTGATTGAATGACCAACCAAGGCGACCTACATCAGTTAGTTTTTCGCGTCCTTTTCAAATGACTTAATAATTCTATTTATATGGTCAGTCAATTTCTTCTTTTTTTCTTCAGACATATCTACGACCAAATTGCCGCTTCCCGGGGTCCAAGGCCTCATATGTTTCTGCCAAAGGATATTTGTAATCGAATCTGGAATGGGGGGCGGATAATGTCCAAGATTTTTCTCATAATACTTTTTTTCTTCGTTTGTCATGCCTTTATAAAAAGATGATATAATTTGAAGATCTCTTTTAAGCTCTCCCCCCCATACAAAATCCTGATCTCTTCTTAAGAAATATGAGCAGAATTCCCGATGAAAATTATCCCCTGAACAGAATGCATGACAAAATGGAAGGTAGAATAAATATTGATGGTCCACCATAGTTTTTTTGTGTCTGCTTGTTGGGATTATTCCTGATGTTATTCCAACCCAATATATGCTTCCCAATCTATAGCAGAAAAACGCATATGCTGAAAATTTCTTGAAAGGCGGTCTGTTTTCAGCTTCCCAGCGGACTCTAATCCTAACTCTCTCCGGGGAAGGTAATTTCAAGATGGTCATACTCGACTCAATCAAGTCCCACTGATGGTCAAAATTTGCTAACATGTAATCAATCGAAGACGCGAGTTCGTCCAACGATCGGTACTTAGCATTTCTCGGGTATAGGGCAGCCATTAATTTTCGGCTGGCCTCAAGATCATAGTTGGCGAGCTCCAAATGATTCTCTGCAGCCCTTAGATCGCCTTCGTTAAAATCCATCTCTGTCCAACGTCTTAGAATAAGATCTTCAGGCGACTCCCCAAATATGATCCCTCTCGAGCCATCCTCCCCAAGAAACTCTCTGCCACCTACTCTAGGAATCTGCGGCCGCAAGCTAACTCGAGCTCCGAGCAGATCATTTACGTAAATAATTTCGTACCTGCAGGTAGTCTTGGCGTCAAATCCCTTAACTTTCTTTGCAAGCAAAGATACCTTTCGTTTAGAAAGATTATCGTCGTTTGGATACTTCCTCAAATTCGCAGCTATTTCTTGAACTAAAATGGGTGCGATAATCACGGAAAAATGTCTATCGAGAAAATCTATTTCATCCTCGGACAGTGATTGAATGAATGACTTGTCAACTGACAAGAATGGACCCATCTCTCCCCCTGGTTTTTGGTAACCTTATGACAAAAATACTCCATGAATTAATGGAACACAAAGCTTCAGATGTTCATTGTAGACTTTCAGATACTGATCAAGTTTTGCTTCTGGGTCAAATATATCTTTATCTACCTTTCTGCGTGCCGTTTCTCGGCAAAATGCTTCTGCGATTAGCTCTGAAAGTAACAGGCTACCGCGTTCAGTTTCAGAACCGTCGCCATTTTCACCCAGGTAGGGAGATATACCCGGATAATAAACATAGATCCTGACGATTCCATTGTTTCTGTCATAATAGACACGTTGAGGTGGGTTCCTATCAAAAGCATCGAACCTAATTTCCTTGAAAAGGCCCCCCTTAGGTTTCTTAGGCGGTTCGTCGGCTTTTGCTTTTCGCTTCCTCTTTTCAACTCCTATAGTAAACTCGGCATAATCCTCATCTTTACCTTGTCTCACAATTATTCCTGTTTTGTCCTGAGGGTAAAAACCCTTGATCCTGAAGTATCCAAAGACAAGATCATTCCGCTTGATATGCGTGCGCAGCATAATATTGTCGGTCGACAAAACAAACTTTCCTTTTGGATCGTCCAGAAATATCTTAACCTGGACATTGTCTTTCAAACTACAACTCGAATTGTAAACAGAGAAAGTCCGATCCTGGTCAGGCGGAGCAGTCGCTTCAGGAGGGTAAATCGTCAAATGAGAGATCTGATATTCATCAGGTATCGAATCAGGACCTAGCCCTGTTTCGCCAAGTAGCTCCCTGCCCAGTGAGTTTAGCTTTTTTAGAAGTCTTTGGAGTTTGTTGGCTCGTTCAAATGGCATCTGCTGCCTTCTCTGAGGCAATTCAGTTTGTTTCTTTTTGCGCTCGATGTGATGTGCCAGTATCTGTTTGATTTCGTTTTCCAGCACTGCACAACATTCGTGGCTCCAATATATCCCCTTTCTGTCTGGTCTAATAATCCCCTTTTCGCCTTCCTTTATTTTTTCAAATATGCCCGGGCACTTGATTTCTCCAAAAAAATAGTGCGCATCCGGATCATTATCGAATCCAAAGAGCTGATTTTCAAGAATAGCATTAGAGGTTTTAATTAATATTCCGGCTTGAGATTCTGGGTCATTCCTAGAAAAAGGAAGTCTTTCATGCGATTCATAGAGATTAAAATCTACAATTCCTAAATCCTTTAAATAAATCTTTCTGTTTTCTATTTGTTGTCCTTGAGGGGCTGTATACCAAATCCTTTTGGGGCCATCTATTTTGCTACCTTTTTCAACAGTGAATGTAATATGTCTTCTAGGATTACTAAAAATATCCCGGA
>CAYGYP010000298.1:0-3230 GCA_964354115.1 uncultured Candidatus Bathyarchaeia archaeon
TGTTTTCGTGCAGTTATCCTCATAGGAATTTGGTCCCCCCAAGATATGATGCTGAAGTCTATTCCTGCATCTTCGAACCAGTCCAAACATTGATCTACAGTGCCTGCACTTATGAAGCTTCGTGGGCCATCTGTTTCTCTAACAGGATGAGCTGTATCTTCCATCTGTGCTTGGGCAGTTCTTCGTGTTCTTTGAGTGTGTTTTCGAATTGTGTTTGGCATGTGCAGACTGTGGCTTTGAGGCCCGCGTCCAGCGCGGTGTTTATGTGATGGTGGAAATGCCTTAGAAAGCTGTCCAGGTCTGACGCGTATACCGTGAAGCTCCATCGCCCCTGGTCGGATTCAGGTCTTGAGTGGCCGAGCGAAAACGCGGTCAGCTTGCCTCTCTTCTCGGAGACGTAGAAGGTGTGGTCTTTGGCGACTTCCTTGAAACCGCGCAGCGTGCCATCAACTGCCTTCCAGTCGTAGACGAGAATGTTGTGAGGAACCAGTGACTGGCAAGTTCTTAAGAATTCGTATGCTTCTTGAGGCGTGGCCTCGGTTATCACCCTGCTTGGAAGCTTCGATCTTGCCGTCATGCTGAGATCGTCATGCCAGAAGGCGCTGAGCTTGAAGAGCCTTTTGAACCCGGCTTTCTTGGCCAGTTTAACTGAGGCTCGGTTGTTGCCGCCCGTCGTGTATCTGAGTCGCTGGACCTTTAGCTCTTCGCCCAGGCTGACAAAGTGTCGCGTGAGCAAGTCAGCGTAGCCTCTTCTCCTGTAGTCAGGATGCACTCGAAGGCCTTCCATCCATCCCGTCTTCTTGCCGTCAACGAGCCTCAGGTTGGCTACGGCCACCATTCGGCCGTCAACTTTAACGCCGTAGGTGTGACACTTCGGGCTTGCGAGCCACTCATCAAACACGGAGGGCAAGTAGTCATGACCGCCCCAGACCTTGCTCGAAATCTCGATGATGTCCTCCCTGTCTGAGGCACGCACCCTTCGAACCACCGTTTCGACCATGTTCAATTGACCCCACTTTTCTCCTGCCGCGTTCGCACTTCTGTAGGGAAGTTCTCTGCTCTTTTAGGCAAAAACAGCTTTTGCTTCTTAAACAGTTTTGCATCGTCTGACTATGTGCATTTGACAAAATCATAAGAAAGATGGGTTCGCGGGTGATTTCTCCATTAGCCTGGGATTCAACTCCAACCGTAGACAGCCACGAGCTCTTGTGTAAGAGATCTGTTGACGAGGTACGTTACACTAGACTGTGAGCTGAGATCGAAATGCTGAAGCTTTCGGCTGTCTCGAAAGCCTAGCAGACTAGCAGGACAACCTCCTCGAACAATTCGAGAAACAACCATCTGCGAGTGAAGAACATGCATCAACACGTTGAAATCACATATTGTAGTGCTGACTGTTTCTCTTTTCTGGCTCGCACGCGTTATGAAGGGATTATTGCTGTAGCCTCAATTTCGACTTTGAATCCATCATAAAGGACAACTTGAACCGTGCTGCGCGCAGGTTGATTGATTGGGAAAAATTTCGCATACACTTTATTCATTTCCTCAAACTCCTTGAAGTCTGATATGAATACGGTTGTCTTGACAACATGTTCCATGGAGCTTCCGGCAGCTTTGAGGATGTTGGCCATGTTCATTAGAGCCTGTTCTGTCTGCTCTCTGATTGAACTGCCTTTCAACTTACTGGTTGCCGGGTCTACTCCAACCTGTCCGGCGATGAATAAGAAATTCCCAGCTTTCACGCAATATGAATATGGTACGGCTGGCTTCGGAAACTTATCCACTACTATGACTTCTTTTCTCATATTCAATTGGTCCCCTTTTGGAACACGCCAATAAGGAGGACTACTGTTCTTTTTATAAGTCTAGCGCACCAGCTGAATAACTATTAAGTGCCAGAGGAACTACTAGGATTGACAATAGAGGGAGATGTTTTCTATGTCATCAGAAAAGAATAAGGCTAATATCCGCAAGGTGAATGAAGCCTTGAACAAGAAAGACCTAACCGTAATAGACGAGTTCATGGCACCAGATTATGTTGACCATACCAATCAACTGCGAGGTCGGGAAGATGTCAAACAATTCTATACTAGGGCCTTCAAGGACTTACCCGATTTCCACAGGACTGTTGAGGACATAATCGCTGAAGGAGATAAAGTGTGGGTTCGTTTCAAAATCACGGGGACAGCCCCTTCTGGCAAAAAGATTGAACTAACAACCGTTAGCATCCTTCGCATAGCCAATGGCAAGGCGACAGAAGGTTGGACCGTCCCAAAGGTTACGGGGCAGGATCGATCTATCGATCGATCGTTATACGAAAAAACATGACAATTCAGCAACCCACATGTCTATGGAGTAAGTAGCAAGCGCACGTGGTCACAAAAAATGTGAGGTCAAAAAGAAGAAAACCCGCTAGGACCATACGCTTGCCACGCCGCTTCATTTCAGCCAATTCTCTCTCCATCGCATGCCAAACCATCCCGGTCGCAAATCAAGCCTTTCGAAGTGTGCGCTCGCGCAATCGATCTGCTAACGTGCGGAAGCCATATAACTATGACATACGTCATATTGTTATCAGGAAGAACCAGACGTGATCTATTCGAAAAAGTCTCTTTTGCTGGTGATCCTCCTGCTATCAGTGATCGTAGGCGCTGCTTTAGTAGAAAGCAGGGTTTTGACAAACCTTGCGCCTAGCGAGACAAACACGCTAAACTCGGTGGAAATCAAGGAATACCAAGGGCAAAAGCTCGGCTCAATAGACGATTTCAGAGAGAACTCGATAAAGGGCCCGCAGTACATAGACTTAAGCACCTACAAGCTCGTCGCGACGGGGCTTGTTGAGAACGAGACCGCGTACACGTACAATGATGTTATCGATAAACATACGCACTACGAGAAAGTTGTCACAATCCATTGCGTGGAAGGCTGGGACGTCACAATTCTGTGGGAAGGCGTGCTCGTGAAGGATTTGCTCGAAGAGGCCGGATATAATTCAAGCTCAAACGTGGTGATCTTCTACGCTCAAGATGGATATTCGACGAGCCTGCCACTCTCTTACATAATCAACAATAACATACTAATTGCCTACAAGATGAACGGTGTAGTCCTTCTACCGCAGAGAGGGTTTCCATTCCAGCTTGTCGCCGAAAGCAAGTACGGATATAAGTGGATAAAGTGGATAACAAGAATCGAAGTATCCAACGATGTCAACTACAGGGGATACTGGGAAA
>CAYGYP010000299.1:0-3225 GCA_964354115.1 uncultured Candidatus Bathyarchaeia archaeon
TCTTTGCACTTGCAAAATATAGAAACGTTGAAGCAGCTTCAGTACAAGTAATATCTGACATTCTGACAGAAAATGGTTGGTTGCAGGCCTACGAACACCAATCAGTTCTGGAAAGCACAGAAGCTGTCTTGAAAGCTGTCCTGAACGTGCTTTCTGAAGCTGAATAGCAATCAAGACTTGAAAAGGTTTAAGAAACGTCACATGTTCTTACTTCTAGTTCCTAACGGTGAACCTCTTGGACAAACGAGGCCATCCATACATACCTAATTCAACGCCTCAAATCAAGCAGGAGATGCTGCGTGAAATAGGCGTCAGTTCGATTGAGGAATTGTACGCAGATGTCCCGAGCAAATATCGATTGAAGAAGCCGCTAAATCTGCCGCCTCGGGGCATGTCAGAATTTGAAGTCAAAAAGCACGTTGAAACGTTGCTCTCAAGAAACCGAACCGCCTTTGACATGCCGATTTTCCTGGGCGCTGGCTGCTGGCCGCACTACGTGCCAGCGCTTGTTAAAGAAATCGTGCAGCGAAGCGAGTTGCTCACCTCCTACACGCCATATCAACCTGAAATCTCCCAAGGCATGCTTCAAGCCCTTTTTGAATATCAAAGCATGATATGCGAATTGACAGGCATGGATGTCGCGAACAGCTCCATGTATGATTGGGCCTCGGCTCTTGGGGAAGCTGCACGTATGGCCGCCCGACTGAAATCTCGCAGTGAGATCCTCGTACCGAGAATTATTCATCCTGAAAGAGCAGCGACCTTACAGGCTTATGCTGAACCCGCTGGGATTTCGATTCAGAATGTTGCGTATGAAACTGGAAGCGGAGAAGTCAACCTGGAGGATTTGAAGAGCAAGATTTCAGATAGAACCGCAGCAGTTTATGTTGAAAATCCGTCATACTTGGGCTTCATTGAAACTCAAGTCGACGAAATTAGCAACGCGGCCCACTCGCATGGTGCTCTCTTCATTGTTGGCGTTGATCCAACTTCGCTGGGAATCTTGAGGCCACCTGGGGAATATGATGCAGACGTCGTTGTGGGCGAAGCTCAACCGCTTGGAAATCCAATGAACTTTGGTGGTCCGCTCTTAGGAATAATGGCTTGTCGCGATGACATGAGTTTGATTCGGCAAATGCCCGGCCGCATCATAGGCTTGACCACGACTCAGACAGGTGATCAAAACGGTTTTTGCATGACCCTGCAAACACGTGAGCAACATATTAGACGCGAAAAGGCAACATCGAACATTTGTACCAACGAAGCCCTATGCGCTGTGGCGTCGGCTGTTTATATGGCCCTGCTTGGACCTGAAGGCTTCCGGGAACTCGGAGAAACAATCGCATGCAAAGCCAATTATGCCATTCGGCAACTTTCAAGAATAAAGGAAATCAGAACCCCAATATTCAAATCAGCCCACTTCAAAGAATTTACAGTTAATTTTAACGTGGCAGGGCTGAGCGGCAAAGAGGTGAATGAAAAGCTTCTGCAGCATGACATCCACGGCGGAAAAGACATTTCAAAAGAGTTCCCAGAGCTTGGCCAAACGGCACTCTACTGCGTAACTGAAATTCACTCAAAGCAGGAAATTGACCACTTGGCAGAAAGCTTGAAGGAAATTCTGGAAGGAGAGTGAAGAGCTTTGTTCAAGCAAGCAAGCTGGAAAGAAAAGCCCATCTTGTGCCTCGGGAGACATGACAGAAGTGGACATGTTCTGCCTAAGGCAGAGGGAGAGATAATAAGCGCAGTGGGAAATGCGGATGAGCTTCTGCCGAAACGAATGCGCAGGTCAGCTAAGCTTGATCTGCCTGAGCTTTCGGAAGTTGAAGTTGCACGGCATTTCACGCGCTTGTCAGAGATGAACTACGGCGTTGATTCAGGGTTGTATCCGCTTGGAAGCTGCACGATGAAGTACAACCCGAAAATAAACGAGCAGCTTGCAAACCTGTCCACGGTCAACATGCTTAATCCTTACCAAGATGAAAGTACCGTTCAGGGCATACTTGAAATCCTCTACAAGCTTGAGCGTTGGCTTACTGAGATAACAGGCACGTATGAAGTTTGCCTTCATCCCGCCGCAGGCGCCCATGGGGAACTCCTTGGAACTCTGCTGATGCGGGCGTTACACGAGTCGAATGGAGAAGGGAGCATACGAACCGAAGTGATCGTTCCAGACTCAGCACATGGCACGAACCCTGCGAGCGCAGCCATGGCAGGGTTCAATGTGGTCGTCGTTCCATCCGACGATGACGGTTGCGTCAGCTTGGGAGCTTTGAAAGCTGCTGTTTCTGAAAAGACTGCTGGACTGATGCTCACTAACCCTAACACCCTAGGCATCTTCGAGAAGAACATTGACGAAATAGCAAGAATCATCCATGAGGCAGGAGGACTGCTCTACTACGATGGAGCCAACCTTAACCCGTTACTGTGCAAGGTCAGACCTGGCGACATGGGATTTGACATCGTCCACATAAACATCCATAAAACATTCAGCACTCCGCACGGTGGAGGAGGCCCAGGAGCTGGGCCCGTAGGTGTCTGCAGGAACTTGGCAAGGTTTCTGCCTGTCCCGCACGTGGTTTTCAATGGCGGAATCTACAAGCTGAGCTACGATAAGCCTTCCACCATCGGAAAAATAAAGGGCTTTTACGGCAACGTCGCCGTCTTGCTAAGAGCATATGCGTACATTCTGAGCCTGGGCCGCGAAGGACTGGAGGAAGCGGCGGAGATCTCTGTCTTAAACGCAAACTACCTTGTAAAAAGGCTCAAGGAAGTTGAGGGATTAACACTTCCATACAACAACGCGAAGCTTCGAAAACACGAGTGCGTGTTCAGCGCAAAGCCACTGAAGAATGGTACTGGTGTCTCGGCACTGAATATTGCCAAACGCCTGCTCGACTATGGACTTCATGCTCCAACAGTCTACTTCCCGTTAATCATCGACGAAGCCTTAATGATCGAGCCCACTGAATCTTTCGAAAAAGAGGAACTTGACCGCTTCGTCGAAGCCATGCATGGAATAAGCGAAGAAGCACGCACCGATCCTGAATCTGTGATGAAAGCTCCGCACAACACGGCTGTCTCAAGACTGGATGAAGTCAAAGCATCACATCCCAGAACGATGGCCTTAAGCTGGCGCATGTACTTGAAGAGAAAAACCAGCAGCCTAGAATAATGAATCATGCAGGCTGATGCATCTCCATCTTTGGCTGCAAGAACCGCAAA
>CAYGYP010000300.1:0-3186 GCA_964354115.1 uncultured Candidatus Bathyarchaeia archaeon
TGTGAAAGCGAGTTAGAACTAGCGCCTCTGAGGCGCCTACCCCTCCCTTATATATGGAGCATTACTAACTTGTGTCAAATCCTTAAGTGTGGATTTAACAGAACTTTCAGCAATTTCGATATGTTTTATAGGGAGAATATAATCATAGGAGAGTGAGAGACACATGATAAACTCAGAATGGTTAAACGATCCAATCATAGAAGAATGGTTTACCATCATCAAGAACAAACGCACAACAGAGAACTATAAGAGAGAATTCCCTTACTTCTTGGAATTCGTTCAACAAAACACAGAATACAAAACACCTTCTCAGATCATACAGAGCAGAATTCAACAACTAAAAAGCGATGATATGAACGAAAAGCGTTTTTGGGAGACTGTCGGAATCAAGTTCATGCACAGCTTAGAAGAAAAGGGTTATCGAAAAAGCACGATCACAACCTATCTCAGAACGATGCTAAGTTTCTTTAGCCATGCACACGTTAAAATGGAATACGCAAGAAAAGAACTGATTGGAGCCATTGAACCAAGCGAAAAAGACAAAATCGTTAAAGAATGGGTTCCGTCAAACGAAGATGTAAGAGTTCTTTACCGTATGGCACAGAACGCAAGAGATCGAGCAATATTGCTTACACTCTATCAGTCGGGTCTAAGTCCTGTTGACACATGCGCTCTAAACGTTGAACACTTCGACTTTTACGATGCTAACGGAGACTGGAAGGTTTCGCCAACAGAAGATTATTACCTCGGAAAACTTAGAGAAAAGACAAACGTGTTACAACAAACATGCATCTCAAGAGAGTGCTTAGAAGAGATTCGCATCATGCTACAGTCAAGAGGTTATCCAAAAGAAGGTGCATTATTCATTTCTGTGCATAATCAACCGTTAACGCCGAGAGACATAAACAACACAATGAAAGGCATCGTTGAACACGCATTCAACGGAAAAGTCAAATTGTGGAAAACCAAAAACCTTAGAGATTCATACAAGAACGCACTGGTAAAAGCAAAACTTAGTCAAGAAATAGTGGATGCGCTATTCGGACATGAGCGCGGCGGTGCGAGAGGAAATTACACCTTAACCGAAGACACAGTAAAAACCATGTATGCAGAAGCGTTCAAGTTTCTAACGATCAACGGTTTCGGTTCACAGTCTCGAAAAATAGAGGAATTAGAACAAACATTCAAAAATGAAATGGTGAAACTTGCGCAAGTCTTAGCAAGCTCTCAAACTCAGATTGAGAAACTCACAACCGAGAACGAACAACTCAGAATAAAACTTGCGTCGATTGACCAAAGAATGACACACATCGAAGAGACAAACAACCAAAGAAAAACGAGAGATTTCAGAACTCGTTAATTCTCCCTTCTTTTTATGTTTGCTACGATTTTTATGACTTATATGAATAATATCAGAAGAATTTAAATCCTTTTCCGATAATAGCTTATTATTGAGGTCTAAATATGAGAACAGCAGAATACAGAATAAGCATAAACGACGACCAAAACGCCGAAGCCATACTTGAAAAAATAGACAAGTTTTTCATTGAGCTTGAACATAAATACGCAAACGTTCAAGTAGAAACATAGATGCATAGACAAACGCACAGCCCTCTCCCTCTTTTTATATGCTGTGGTTCGATAACGCGCACGATTTGCACACGACGTTGAAATGTGCGCGCAAGGATTTGAAACGCTTTAACAAAAAGAAACGCGCAATAACCTTAGTTCGTTGTTTCTGTCAATTTAAATAGATATTAAAGTTATGTATTCCTTACATAGAGATTGATGTTAAGTTCTGTCTAATCCATAAAAAGTGAACGCGCTAATCGTTAACCTTCGATTGAGTTCCTTCAACCAAACCAAGCCTATCCCCAGTCGCTTTGACCCCCCTACCTTCAAAAATCCCCCGAAAGACACCCGAATATTACCCCAATTTAGGTACTGGTAAGGTAAGCTGGAGTTATCTATTGGGATAAATTGAAGAAACAATCAAGAAACTGAAAATGAAATGGCTTGTTCCCCTTCAGCACATCTAACTCTACAGTTAAGTTCTTCTTGACAAAGAACACGTATGTCTTCTTCAGCTTTCCATACGTCCAACCCAGTAATTTGGTAAGTGGCCCCAGAAATTTCCTGTAAAATTGTAACATTATGTAAAGTTTCTCCCTCGTTTCTCAGACCAACTTCCCAATTATCTTTCGAGACATAAGTACCCCAATCAACACTTCCAACATAATCGACATAGATTACTTTAACGTTTACACGAACTTTGGAAGTTTGATTTGACAGAGCAAAAACAACCATAAAAACTACAACACCAATGATACACAACAATAATACTTTTTTGTTCATTCTTTTACCCCTATTTTCCTTAACCTTCCATTTCAATTAAACGTTTTGAGTGTCCCAAAATCTCTTTTTCTCCGTTCTCAATGGATGCAACAACTTTGCTGTGCTGTCTAAATAGACTTCATAACCTAATTTTCGTGCTTTAATGCAAAAGCTGAAGTCTTCTGAGTATTGCCCTATAACGGGATAGAAACTTAATCGCTTGTCTTGAATGATGTTTCTGCTTAAACAGACACATTCCATGCCAACAACATACACTTCTTGAAAAGCTGTTTTTGGATGGTGTCTGACAGCTACGTGTTCCACATAGCCACGTATTTCTGACGGAATTCTTATTTGTACCTCTTCAGAAATGGGTTGAAGGCGAACGGATGGGTAAAAGAGAACGGGTAAGCAAAGGTCTTCACGGTTTGGTCTTAAAGGTGTGCCACTTACTATGTCCTTTTTCCATTCTGTTAGTATTGAAATCATGTTAGGAGATTTCAGTAAAACGTCCATGCAGATAAATATAGCGTAGTCGGGATCGAGTTGTCTGGTTCTCGTTAACAAAAGGTCTCGTGCATGTGCCATTAGATCGTAGTTTTTGGATTCTACGCTCCAAAATCTGATTAGTTCGTGTGGAAGTTTGAAGTTGGTTATTTTGTTTAGTGTGTCATCTGTGCTGTTGTTTTCGCAGAAAATGGTTTTGTCTGGTTTAGGGTCTAAATTGTATATGTGTTCGCTCCACGCATCGAAAACGTCTGAATCGTCTCGACACGGAACGAGTAATATGGTTTTCATTCAAATTCTCCCTCTGTGAAGCAAATAAGCTGTTTTCGGGTTGCTTTGGGATAA
>CAYGYP010000301.1:0-3183 GCA_964354115.1 uncultured Candidatus Bathyarchaeia archaeon
ACGACTTTGAATGTAGAAAATGTCTGCACCCACAAAATCATGTTGCCTTTTTCTTTTAAACACCTTCGAATTTCTTTCAATGCATCGGAAGGAATTTGCACATGATCCAGAGCATTAATGCACAGCACTATATCAAAGCACTCATCTTTAAGAGGTAAGCATTCGCCCATTCCTTGAATGTGGCCAGTATTCTTTTCATAGAAACAAGCCCATTCACTGGCAAGAGGGTCAATGCCTACTGTGAATTGTGTTCTTTTAATGCTGTGAATTGTCGCTACGGGACTGCAACCTACCTCTAGAATGCCTTTGTTGCAGAAAAACTCTGCACCTATCGAGAAATTCTGGGAAAAAAAGTCGCTGTTAACAGGCGGCTTTTGATCTTGGCAGTAGTTAAAAGCTTGTTTTTCTGCGTTTTGCGCGATCTGCCATCGCTTTTGCGAGACTGAAACCATGTCACATCCCCAAAGCTTCATCGAATATTTTCTTCAACTTCTCATGCCTTTTGCTGACAGAAAAAGTACCCTCTTCAATTTTCACCCTACCAGCTTTGCCCATACTTCGTTGCATGCCATCTTTCTCAATCAAAATGCCGGTTTTTTCCACAAGTTCTTTTACTACAAGAAAAACACTATTCACCACAATGGATCACCCAATTAATTCTAAGATGTTTTTTCAAACCATCTAAGGAAAGATTTTAAGGGCAGTGCCATTATAGGCCCTACAATTAAAGAAAAGGGTCCAGCTAAGCAAAAAGTTATGGAAAGAGGATCGTCATAACCTAATTTAGTAAGGGCTAAAACTTTTGCTTTCGCATAATTCGCTCTTGTTATCTTCCATTGTTTCCCTCTGACTACAGAATTGGTTGTTTCTCTGAGTAATAAAATAAAACTTGGTAGATTAGCACATTTATAACCCAAAGAAACCAGCCGCAGCCATAAATCATAGTCTTCAGCACCGAATAATGCTTGATTATAAAGACCTGAATACTTAAGAATTGATTTCTTAAAGGTTACTGAGCTGTGAAGGAAAGGATTATGCAACATTATCAACCGTTTTATCGTTTGAGCATCTGTTGGAGGCGTTAGCTTTCCCACAGTTTCTCCTTGCTCATCAATGACGTATGCCCATCCTCCAACAAAATCTAGCTTCTTTTTTTCGATAGTTTCTACTTGGAGTTTCAATCTATTAGGAAGACTAATATCATCTCCATCCATCCGGGCAATGTACTTGCCTCTTGCAACCGAAATTCCAGTGTTTAAGGCCTCTACAAAGCCTTGTTTTTTGTTGGCCACAATTCGCAAACGTTCATCGTTTTTGAATCTCGCAAGAACATCAAGCAGAGGTTTATCAATAGACTGACCTACATTATCCATTATCACTAGTAATTCTAAGTTTGTTAGAGTTTGTTTTAATACACTTTCAATACTTTTTTCCAAAAACGTGGGATTACATCCTTTAATTGGCATCACAACGGAAACCAAAGGTTCTTGTGTTCCAACGGGCATTTAATTAAGTCTATGCTCTTTTTTTATAACACAATTTTCCAAGTACCATTTGATGGTTTCCTTTAATCCTTCCTTGAAGTCGGTTTTGGCTTTAAACCCGAACTCTCCTCTGGCTTTACTAGTGTCAAGACCCCTTCTGGGTTGTCCATCTGGTTTGGAAGCATCCCATACAATCTTTCCGTGATATCCAGTAAGCTTCGCTATTAGATCAACAAGTTGCCTTATTGTAATCTCTTTGCCGGCACCTAGGTTAACGGGATCTGGTTTATCGTATTTCTCTGTTGCTAGAAGAATAACCTCAGCTGCGTCTACCACATACAAAAACTCTCTAGAAGCCTTCCCAGTACCCCAAACAACAACTTCATTTTTTCCTTCAAATTTCGCATCAACCATCTTCTTTATAAGAGCCGGAATCACATGCGAACTTTCAAAATCAAAATTGTCTCGAGGCCCATACAAGTTAACTGGCAACAGATAGATTGCGTTAAAACCGTATTGCATTCTATAGGCTTGAGCTTGAACCAGCAAAACTTTTTTAGCAATGCCATAAGGTGCATTTGTTTCTTCTGGATATCCATTCCATAAGTCTTCTTCTCTGAAAGGAACAGGAGTATACTTCGGATATGCACATACAGTTCCTATTGCGACAAATTTTTGCACACCTTCGAGTCTTGCTGCCTCCATCAATTGGATTCCCATTATGGCGTTATCATAAAACAAAGTTGCAGGATACTTCTTGTTAAATCCTATACCGCCAACTTTAGCTGCCAAATGAATAACAATATCCACATCCTTAACGGCTTCTACACAATTTTCCCATTTTCTCAAATCCATCTCTTTACTTCTTGGAACCCTGATATTTACTGGATTTACTTTCTTTTCCTCCACCAGCTTTTCAACTATGAAAGAACCTAAGAAACCAGCCCCACCAGTCACCAGTATCTTCTTATCTGCCCAAAATCCCATCCTAATCTTTCTTCCACCATCTATTCGGAAACTTTTTTTCTAGAATTTTATCTCCATCCCCAAGTGGCTCTAAACCCACACTGCGCACATCCGCATCCACCATTATTTTCATCAGTTCTTTAAACCTAATCTTCGGATTCCAACCCAACTTTTTCTTAGCGTTGCTTGGGTCAGCGACCAGCTCCTCAGTCTCAGTAGGCCTAAAATACCTCGGATCAATCTGCACGTATTTCTCAGAGCGTAAACCCACGTAAGAAAAAGCTTCTTCAACAAACTCTCTAACCGAATGCGCCTCACCTGTCCCTAAGATAAAATCTTCTGGCGGGTTAATTTGCAATATTTTCCACATAGCCTCTACATATTCTGGTGCATATCCCCAATCACGTTTTGCATCAAGATTCCCAAGATAAAGAACTTTTTGTTTCTTAGCCAAAATGTTCGCTATCGCTCTTGTTATTTTTCTGGTTACAAAAGTTTCGCCTCTTCTAGGAGATTCGTGATTAAACAAAATTCCATTGCACGCAAATAGGTTGTAACCTTCCCGATAGTTAACCGTTGTCCAAAACGCATGGACTTTCGCAATTGCATAAGGACTCCTCGGCCTGAAAGGCGTTTCTTCGTTTTGAGGAGGAGGAGAATTCCCAAACATCTCACTACTAGACGCTTGATAAAACTTAACATTATTTCCGCTTCTTCTAATAGCTTCCAAAAT
>CAYGYP010000302.1:0-3171 GCA_964354115.1 uncultured Candidatus Bathyarchaeia archaeon
GCAGGATGGTGCGGGTTGAATACGACGAAAAGGCTGATGCCATGTATATTTGGCTGAGAAAAGCCAAGTACGATGTTAGCGAGGAGCTTGCGGAAAACGTGGTTATTGACTTGGACAAGAAGGGGCGCATCATCGGCATAGAAGTTTTGGGCGCGTCTAAGAATCTGGGAAAAGAACTCGTAACCAGAATATTGAGCACAGAGAAAATAGCAGCAACCGCCTAAACTATCAAAAGTGACTAGAAGCATTAGTTGCTCGGGAAAAACTAGTCCCTTTGTATATAGCTTGAACTTGCCAGTGAACCCTCGCTTGATGCAGAGCTTCTCTATTTCCTATTATCATATTTGAGGAATCTATTTCATCAACTTCATCTGATTCAACATTACAATCAACAATGAAAGAAGCGGATCCCAGAAAAATCACACTTTAACGGACAAGGTTATAGCTAATCTTAACGAGTTGGAAAAAGCGGTTTCAGTCGATAGCTAATCTAGAGTGCAATACAACCTTGAAAACAATTGTTTTTTTGATTAAATCTTAATCACACAAACGGTTTACTGCCAACGTGTTTATCTAATGGAAGAAAAAAGGAAGGAGTGTAGCTTCAAATTCAGGTTATTTCACAGTTTTTTATCCTGTTATGTCCGGTTCCGTGGACGCAGATGTCGTTTCCGGCTCCGCCGTCAATGTTGTTGTTGCCGTTGCCAACCGCAATCTGATCGTTCCCATCTCCAGTCCGAATATTATTGTCACCGTTTCCCGCAGTCACCGCGTCGTTACCGCTCCCAGCCGTTATCTGGTTACTGCCCTTGCCATAGACCTTGACGACGTTGTCTCCGTCGCCTGCGGCGATGACGTTATTGCCATCGCTCGTAATCTCGATTCTGTCGGTTCCACTGCCAGCGTTTATCCTGTTGTTGCCTAATCCAGTTATGGTGATGATGTTGTTACCGTTGCCTGTGGTTATTATGTCATTACCGTCTGCGTTCTCGCTCACGATGTTGTCGCCGTCTCCAAGGTTTATAATGTTGTTGCCAGTCCCACTCTTTATGGTTGTGGTGGATGTTGCCTGCGTGCAGTCAATTATGTTATTGCCGCCAGTAATGATTACTACGTTATTGCTCCCTGTCAGTGTAATACGTCGATTGCCGCTGACGAGCTGAGCGAAGGTTGCAGTAATCGTTCCGGGTCCGCTGATAGTCGCAGTAGTGGATGCTAAGGAATCGCTCGCGAAGGTTATTGAAGAGGTGCTTGAAGACCAAGCCCAGAACATATACCCAGGATTTGCGATTGCAGAAAGCGAAACTTGAGAACCTGCATCATAGTACGCCGTGTCGCTGGGAGTAACAATCCCAGCTCCCGTGGGGCTTGAAGCAAAAGATACCTGGTACTGAGTCTGGTAGGTGGCTGAGACGCTGCCTGATTCTGTAATTATCAGTGCGCCGCTTTGCAGGGTTGAAAGTCCTGATGTGCCAGTCCAGATGTGCTTCTTGCCTGAACCTGTTTCAAGTGGAGAAGCGTACGAGAAAGTGTGGCTACTGCCCTCGCTCCAAGTTAATGTTATCGGAAGATCCGTGACTTTGTAGTTTACTGAATCTATGGTTACTACTGTCCCGCTGCAGTCTGAGCCCACGCCTGTTTGGCTGAACGTAACGTCAAATTTCTCTATTAAAGTGGCATACTTCAAAACATCGTGAAGCGAATCTTCGCGGTAGCTTATGTGCGGGTTGCCGCTTGAATCTAAAGCAAGAGACGTACACCAACCAGTGTTTCCTGCTGAATCTACAATTTGGATGGTCCATGCTGATTCAGTCCAGTAGGCATACTTCAAATCACCATTTGAATAGTCGCAGTAGCTTATGTGTGGGTTATCAGTTGAATCTAAAGCAAGAGAAGAATCCTGGCCAGTGTTTCCTGCTGAATCTACAATTTGGATGGTCCATGCTGATTCAGTCCAGTAGGCATACTTCAAATCACCATTTGAATAGTCGCAGTAGCTTATGTGCGGGTTGCCTTTGGAATCTAAAGCAAGAGAATTATCCCTGCCAACGTTTCCAACCGAATCTACGGTTATATATCTCCATGCTGAACCAGTATACTCAGCATACTTCAAATTATCATAATATAAGTCGCAGTAGCTTATGTGTGGGTGATCGCTGGAATCTAGATCAAGAGACGTACTCCAAACATAGATTCCTGCATAATTTAAGGGTACTTTGCTCCATGTTGTGCCGGTCCACTCAGCATACTTCAAATTATAATAATAATATAAGTCGCAGTAGCTTATGTGTGGGTGATCGCTGGAATCCAAAGCAAGAGACATAAAAGCGACATAAACTACATCTGAATCTACGGTTTGTTTGTTCCATGCTGATCCAGTCCAGTAGGCATACTTCAAATCACCATTCGAGGCGTAGCATATGTGTGGATTGTCGTTGGAATCCAAAGCAAGAGAAGCAAAATGATCATCGTTTCCCGTTGAATCTACAATTTGAATGGCCCATGCTAGTCCAGTCCAGTAGGCATATTTCAAATCACCATTTGAAATGTCGCGGTAGCTTATGTGTGGGTTGCCTTTGGAATCCAAAGCAAGAGAAGAATCCCAACCAATGTCTCCTGTTGATGTTGAATCTACGGTTTCAGTAACCCACATCTTGTTTGCCCGTGTCTGAACCAGCAGATACGAAAACAGCAACAGCAAAATCACACAGATAATGATGAAGCGCCTGCTAAGATTTTTCTTCATTCAACTTCCTCAAAACAGTCTAAAGGGTTTATTTTGGCGCTGAAATTATAAAAGACTTGTGGAAGATAGTTCTATGAATAAATTTTGGTGACTGCAACACTAATAATAAGAAGAGTGAAGTAAACAAAAAAATTTGTCGTTACGGAACTGCTTAGTCTGTTGCTGTTAAGACTAACTGATAGAATTAACGCTTTTTAATCTATGCATTTCCTATGATGTAATTTTAGGAAATAGAAAAGATTTTTTCAGGTTCTCAGAAGGAAGAGAAGCCAAGCTTCTTCAGCGCCACACAAACAAAAAACAGAAGGCGTTGCAGTTGGGTTATTTGGTTTCTTCGAGTTTTGTGGGCAAGTACTCGTCCACGATGTACGTTAAGCCGTAGCGGCTGAACGCCTCTTGCTCCGCCTTCCGCTTTATCCTCAGGA
>CAYGYP010000303.1:0-3162 GCA_964354115.1 uncultured Candidatus Bathyarchaeia archaeon
GTCTGTTCACCTTTCAAGTTATTTTGGCAAACATACTTATACATGCAAAGAACCAGGAACTAGACAAAAACATGTAAAATGGGTAAGGACGGTTTAAACGCTCCTGTGAAGCTAGCCCTCGGCACCACCGCGCGAGAGTCTGATCGTGAAATATTGAGAATGGCCAGCCCTATTGGGGCGCGCTCTTATTGACTGCGTTGTCTGGAGCTTGACTATTGATTCGTGAGTCATAAATGATAATAGCGTTTCGTCTGAACACCATACAGTGATCTATTAGAATAAGAGGAAACTGTATGAAAAACAGCCGACTAATGGGAATGATGCTTCTAGTCACCCTTTTGGCTTCAATGTTCGGAACGCTGGTTCTGGTCGACAGATGTTCAGCTGCTACCGGTGGATATTCTCCTGCGTTCATTGGTGAGCTAGGCGAAGCTGCGACTGTGCTCATCTATTCTCAGATCGACGCGAGCATAAAGGTGTACATTCCAGATGCAAACTGGGTTCCTACACCACAATACATTCTTGTTCCAGTTACTGCCGGAGCTATGGGTTCAGGAGCCTTTGTCAATTCCAACGGTTACATCGTAACAGCAGGACACGTCGTATTCTCGTTCACTCACACCAATATTGCCCAAGATCTGTACACGAAATACTTTCTCATAAACTCGTCATTTGCAGTTCTTCTGCAGGCGCTACAAAATGCAGGGTACTCCTTCACTCTAGCAGAGCAAACACAGTTGCTGGCTTACATACAACAGTATGGTGAGCTTCAGGATTCAATACGATCAGTATACGCGGTTCTGGGCGAAGTAAGTCCAACGCTGGCAAACATCCAGACGAAAGGATGGGTTGCCAGAGTAGTAAGCGTAAGTCCATACATCGAGAGAGATTTGGCACTGTTGAAAATTGAAGGACTATCAAATTGTCCCGTTCTAGCTGTCGGGGATTCTGACAACGTTCTCACCGGTGACGACGTGTACATGCTTGGATTTCCAGGAGTAGTAACGTTTCACGCTGAGCTCGGACCCGAAACAATGTTGGCTCCCTCAATGACAAGGGGAATAGTGAGTGCCAAGAGATTTACCAACGCGCAAACACCATGCTTCCAAACCGACGCAATGATTACGCACGGTAATAGTGGAGGAGCGGGCCTGAGCAACAAAGGAGAGATCATAGGCATCTGCAGCAGGGGGTCTGTTTCAGAAGCTGGACAGGAGGTAGCAGGATTCGACTTTCTCATCCAGAGCAATGTTCTGAAGGGGTTCCTAACAGAATCCAACGTGAACAATGCAAAAGGACCTGTTGACGAAACATTCATACGCGGCTTAACATACTATTTTGACAGGCATTACTCGGCAGCTAAGAAAGAATTCGAAACCGTAGCAGGCTTGTTTGAATATCATTGGCGAGCAAAAAGCTTGATCACAGAATGCAACTCTGCTATTGCACATGGACAAGACATACCATTAGGGTGGACCATGGATTCGTCAACGCTGACAATAATCATCACAGTCTGTGCGGTTGTGGCAGTGTCCGCAGCAGTGGCCGTCCTTGTACGTCGAAGAAAAGTCACAGGGCTTCCACCTCCTCCGCCTGGGAACTAAGTCAGCATCCTTTCTCCAGTTTTCTTTTCCTGCTTTCTTAGCCGTGGATGTATACGTCGAACTGATTTCAGCCTTGCTGAGAATCGCGTGGTTTGATCCATCTTCGCATAGAGCTTTTGCAAAGCACTATATTCCTAATGCCATTTTAGATGAGGTGCTTGACAGAGTGCAAATTGCAGATACTGTTTTGTGGTTTTCTATTGCAGTGCTGAGATCATGCAGGTCTAGCTATTAGGAGACGTAGGGGAGATCTTTTTTGTTGTTTTCTGCAATATTCATTATGAATTCGTATTGAGCTTCCAGAAGAATCATCAACTTGTCAATGTTCTTCTTAGTATCTTCAATGTCCTGTGCCTTTCCTAGAATTCCAGACTTCTGAAGTTGTTCACCCACGTTTTCAATTGATATTTGCAGAATCTTAACTTTGAAGGCGAAGATCTGAAGAACGTACAGAAGGCTCAGCTGCGAGGACATCCACTCCAGACGGTCATATTCAAGCATTTTCCTCAGCAATGCCTGAACCTTTTGTGCCTCAGAAGATTCTGCTGACCTCAGTGTGCTTTCGTAAATTTCAATTCGTTTCGAAGCCAAGTCTTTGCTCTCATCGAGAAGCTTCTGCGTTCTGTTCGTGGTCTTCTTGAGTATTTCAATAACCTCATCCAAGGCTGGTTTCCCTCTTCTTCTGTTCGTCCAATAAGTGTGGCGGATGTCTTAATGACTCTTTCGCGCGCAAGACCGCAGGACGCAATGGCTGAGAAGTGTGGCACGTAAGTGATATATGTTGGTTGCTGCGCCTCTTTTTTGAGGCTGAAAATGATGGATGTGCATGAGGCTATTGAGACTAGGAAATCTGTACGTGCCTATGAATCGAAACCTGTTCCGAAGGAGGTTTTGATGAGAGTTCTGGAAGCTGCTCATCTCGCCCCTTCCGCAAGCAACCTCCAACCGTGGCACTTGTTGTAGTGACTGACGCTGAGAAGCGGAAGAAGCTCAGCGAGGGAAGGTTTGCGAATTTCCTTGTTGAAGCACCAGTCGTGTTCGTGGGGTGCGGTGATCCCAGAACCTCGCCTCGATGGTTCATGGTTGATGTAGCCATTGCATTGGAGAACATGGTTCTAGCGGCAACGAGCGAAGGTTTGGGTACGTGCTGGGTTGGAAGTTTCGACGAAGAAAAAGGCAAGCAGATGCTGAAGATCCCTGAAGACTATAGGATCATCGCTCTCTTGCCAATTGGCTATCCCATGGAAAAGTTTGATCTGACCCGAAAGCTTGCGTACCTCGTTGAAAGAAGGAAAGACCTCAGCAAAATCGCAAGTTACGATGAGTTCGGCCAGTCTGCCGATGAGTGAAAGCACCTGCCGCCTAGGCCGTACGCTTGAGAAATACGGGCAGCTTTTCGGAAAGTTCGCAGATGTCTCTGACGGTCATGTCTGGTTTCTGTTGGCTCTCAAGCAAGTTATCAACTGAGTAAAACTGGGAAGAAACAAAAATCGTCTTCATGCCAGCTGTTTTCGCGCCTTTGATGTCTTCAAGCGGGCTGTCTCCAACGTAGACAGTT